>CAYPDN010000127.1:0-4849 GCA_964409445.1 uncultured Granulosicoccaceae bacterium | reverse complement strand
GAACCGGATGGGTCAGCTACTGCTCAGTGGTGACCAGCCGACCAAGAATCCAGCCGCTGGTAGCGCTGTTCGAAGTAGTCACATTTACCCAGCCACCGACGCGATCAATTTCTTTAAGCTCATCACCGCGCTGAACCTGCTCTAATACCTTAAAGTTGGTGCCTGGACCGTCACGCAGGTTCACTACCGCCGAGTCGACGTACAACAAAATATCATCGACAACATCAGTGTCGAGAGGCACAGACTCAACTACAGCCGGAGTAACTACCTGCGGTTCAATTGTACTTTCATCCACTCCCGACAAAGTGGTCACAACCTGTGTCTCCGGATTCTCAACACTGCCAACAAGGCTGTTCTCTGATTGGAACTCGCTGCCGGCAACTGCGTTGTCGACCGGAGAGACATCAACCATTCGACCGAGTTTTTCAGAGGTACCGGAAGGGCTGTACCAAAGTGCGAGATAGCCAATCACTCCCATTAGCGACAGCACAGCGATGCCACGTCCCCAGCTGCCTAAAGTACCGACACCAGCTTCTTCTTCCCCCGGACCAAGTAATAATTTGCTGCCGGAAGAACGAATTTGATCATTGTGAAGCTTCACAAAAACAAGACCTGCAATGATCGCTACCGGCCAAATCAAAACTACCGATAGCAGGCCAAGCTCAGTGAAATAAAACACAGCGAACAGCAGAGTCAGGAATACCGCTCCGGCTACACTACTATAGGCCACGCCAAGTGGGCCAAAAAACAGTGTTGCAGCAAATTGAGTAGACAGCGATTTCAACATAACGATGCTCTTGTGCCGTTTTGAGATTTCAACGATTTCAATCGTTTAATTACAGAGTGCCCGGTAAATAGTGCTTCAGTGCACATTATTCACGCGTTTAATATTCTGCACCGGGCAGAGTTCACGAAACTACGTTCCTCACACGTTAACCCGTAGAATCGACCAGCGACAGCTTTTCTTTAGAGACGGTTTTTGGGCGAGAGCCACTAACCCTCTGTTTTTTAACAACTATATGATACCAGTCATTTCATTAAAATTCGCAACAACGACACACTCCTTGTATCACCCACAGCCACAGTTTAGGGTTGCTGGCATCACAGGAGAATCAGTATGTTCTACCGACTTTTAGCAACACTGTGTGTTTTGCTTCCATTGACGGCCGACGCAGTACACTTTCCGGGCGGCATAGACTGGACGAACCCGTCGCAGACTCAATTTGCACAATCGCTCTACCTCAATATGCTCGGCCGCGCGCCGGATGCTCGCGAATCTCGTGATGCGGTAAACACGCTGCGTCGCAACGATAATCGCATCGCCCGCCTGAGGCTGTTTGAATCAATAGTTCAGTCATCCGAATACCGGCGCAGCTTTAACACGACAGAATCGTCATGGCAGGTATTTCGGGCACCGGATTACAACTATAACAATGGCGCAGGCTTTTACCGTTATGAGGCGGCGCAATCACAACCTGCAGGTTTCACAGCCATTCCGGATGGCCGACGACTATTCGCAAAGAGCATTGCCCGGAGTGTCGCTCACTATTACAACGCTTTTTGCTACCGAGGTGATCCGTGCATTGACAACCCCGAGCTCGCGCACGAGCGCGGCGCTGGCGGCAGTTTTTCACAGACGATAAGCCGCAACGCACACGACTGTGCGGAGCAATCAAAACTCAACAGTCAGTTTAAGTGGGTTGCTATCAATGGTACAACTTATCCACGTGGCATTGGTCGTGACACAATCTGCCTTGATGATGGATACTTTAAAGTCGATCAGCTTACTCTGGAACGCTATGATTGCGATAGCGGCTATGAAAATTGCCGGCGCAATCGAGGGCAGGACTTACGCGCAAGCAGATCAGGCGCAGACAACAACGGCCACGCTTCACTGTTCTTCCGTGACGGCTCACGATTAGCGCTAATCAGCACTGATAATTTAACTACCAGTAGTTCAACCGGTAGCACAGGTACAGCGACACAACGTGAAACCGATCCGCTGTTAACCGGCAACGCACACGCCTGTGCAGACCCGACTCAAACCACCACTCGCTTCACCTGGCAGGGCTCTGGTCGTACAGCAGAAACCAAAGGTATCGGCGCAAATATTATTTGCATGGAAAACTACTACTATTCAGTGCACAGCATGACCTTATCCAGATTCAACTGCGATCGCGGATTTACCAACTGCCGTGCAGATCCCGCCAACAATCTCACTGCTGAGCGACGTACTCGCGTGCTGGGAAAGCCGGGTTTACTATTTGCCAATGGCACCAGCGTGGCGATAACTGATCGCAACGTAGCACCGGCCAGAACACCAGCCAGAACACCAGCAAGAACCACAACATCCACTTCAAGAAGTGACACACGCGTTACTACTGGTACAAATAACCAGGGACAACGCTATAGAGGAACAGATTGCGCTGACACTAAAAAACGTCTCAGCCAATTCAGATGGAAAAGCAATGGTCTTTCCAGTTGGCCGGATGGTGTTGATGGCAAGCTGATTTGCCTTAACAACTCATACTACGAGGTAGAGCAAACAAGAGTACGCAACTACAGCTGCCAGACAAACTACAGCAATTGTGTTGCAAACCCGGGTAAGGACTTCAACATTACCGCAGTAAGTGAAGATGGCATGGTCTGGACGCTCAACAATGGTGATCAGATTACCTTGATCACAAAGTGACTCAAAAAGTGACCCCGAGCAAACTCGAGTAAGCTGACAGGCCTTCGAACCATTCCAGCACGATCTGGCTGCAGTACCGAATGGAGCATAGTCCGCTATAATCCAGGGCACTAGTCTGAGTGCCCTTTTCATTCCCCCGCGAACCCATCCATGCTGACCTTCACCAATCTGTGCGTACGTCGAGGCCCACGGGTACTGATTGACGATAGTACGTTTACAATTCACCGCGGTCACAAAGTGGGCATTACCGGTGCAAACGGTACCGGCAAGACAACATTATTCCAGCTAATCCTTGGCGAAATCGCCCAGGACACCGGCGACTTCGACATGCCGTCCAACCTGACAGTGGCGCATGTAGCACAGGAAGTACAAGCCACTGATCGCAACGCTGTCGACTTTGTTATCGATGGTGACATTGACCTGCGTGAGCTACAGGAACAACTCACCCAAACCGAAAGCGATGGCATTAAACAGGCTGAAATACACTCGGCAATTGATGTCGCCGGCGGTTATACCGCTGAATCCAGAGCTTCCACACTTTTAAACGGCCTCGGTTTCAGCAAAGAACAACTGCAACAAGAGGTGCAAAGTTTTTCCGGTGGCTGGCGCATGCGACTCAATCTCGCGCAGGCGTTAATGTGTCGCTCCGATGTTTTGCTGCTTGATGAACCGACCAACCACCTGGATCTGGATGCCGTCATCTGGCTTGAGTCATGGCTAAAAAGGTATGAAGGTACGCTGCTACTTATTTCGCATGACCGCGAATTTCTCGACAATGTAGTTACCGAAGTTGCACACATTGAGCACCAGAACCTGCGTTTGTACACAGGCAACTACTCACAGTTTGAAAGACTGCGCGCAGAGCATTTATCTTCGCAACAGTCGGCGTTTGAAAAGCAGCAACGCGAGATCGCACACATGAACGATTTCGTCAGACGCTTTCGCGCCAAAGCCACCAAAGCAAAGCAGGCACAAAGCCGATTGAAGGCACTCGCACGACTTGAGTCCATAGCACCGGCACACGTAGACTCACCATTCAGCTTTACTTTTAAACGACCGGACAAACTGCCAGATCCGTTACTGCGAATTAAAGAAGCATCTGTCGGCTACTCTGATACCGCACTGCTAAGCAAAATCAAACTTGAACTGCATCAGGACGCACGAATTGGCCTTCTCGGCCCCAACGGGGCTGGCAAGTCTACGCTAATAAAAATGCTGGCCGGTGAGCTGGACGCGATGAGTGGTGAGTTCCATTTCGCCAAAGATCTTAATATTGCCTATTTTGCGCAGCATCAGCTTGATCAGCTACATCTCAATGAAACCCCGCTCGATCATCTGCAACAACTTGACCCGAAAGCGAGTGAGTCGGATCTTAGAAACTTCCTCGGTGGCTTCGGGTTTCAGGGCGACCGGGTGTTTGACAAAGTTGAACCGTTTTCAGGTGGTGAAAAAGCAAGACTGGTACTGGCCATGCTCGTCTACATTCGCCCCAATCTGCTACTCCTTGATGAGCCAAGCAATCACCTCGATATTGAAATGCGTCATGCCCTAACTGTCGCACTGCAGGAATTTAGTGGCGGTATCGTGTTGATCTCCCACGACAGACACCTGCTTAAAATGGCGTGCGATACTTTGTTATTGGTTAACGATGGCAGTGTGGATGAATTTGACGGCGACGTAGACAGTTATCCCAGCTGGTTGCAAAACCGTCATAAGCCGGTTAACAAACCTGCAATTGCAAAGCCTGCTACAAAAGATATTCCTGGCGCTAAAGCCGACAAAGATCGAAAAAGGCAGGAAGCCGAGAACCGCCAAAGACTCGCACCATTAAAGAAAGAAGTCGACTCATTGGAGAAACAAATTGACCGATTGCGTGGAAAACAAGTGGAGCTGCAATCACTGCTCGCCGATGAGCAGATGTACTCAGATGATAAAAAAGATGAGCTCAAAGACTTGCTGTGGAAGCAGGCAGAACTGGTGAAGTCACTGGAATCGGCAGAAGAAGAATGGATGGAAAAAGCAGAAGAGCTTGAACAGGGCATGCAGCACAGCATAAATTAGCATCGAGCCTGCATTATCTATCGTTAAAGCATACTAGTGTTCTGAATCAAACAATGTAGTCACATGAGTCGACTGACTAAAGTGCTTCATTCTACT
>CAYPDN010000126.1:0-9832 GCA_964409445.1 uncultured Granulosicoccaceae bacterium | reverse complement strand
CCTCCGGTGACCGGTGGAAAGAACGCCACTTCATCGCCGTCACGGACACTGAACTGGGCATCTGCCTGGCTCTGGTTGACAGCGCACAGCGTGTTGTCTGGCATCGGCTTGTCTCCGGCGATGATT
This sequence comes from uncultured Granulosicoccaceae bacterium, assembly GCA_964409445.1. GTDB lineage: Bacteria > Pseudomonadota > Gammaproteobacteria > Granulosicoccales > Granulosicoccaceae. The sequence goes on along the minus strand of CAYPDN010000126.1, from coordinate 9,706 downwards.
TGCCACACGTCAGCGACATTGTTGATACCGTTGATGGCGATTTCACGTTCGCTCAAATCGAGATATTCGCGCATACTGGCGAAACATTTTACTTTGATAGCCATGAGTCCATTATGCCTGTCGCAGGCTTCGGCGCAATTGATTCACGCGGTTTTCTGCAGATTCTGGCTATAGGTTTGTCGATGGGCCGACTATTGGCTGGCTTTTTCGGCATGGCTGCAAAACGGGGACTTTCAGAAATATGTCTGACTTGACGCACTTTAACCAGCAGGGTCATGCCCATATGGTGGACGTTGGTGATAAGGAAGTCACCAAACGGGTGGCGGTCGCGACTGGCACCATTCAGATGCAGATCAAAACGCTGCAGATGATCACCGAAGGCAAGCATAAAAAAGGTGATGTTCTGGGCATCGCGAGAGTGGCTGCGATTATGGCCAGTAAGCGCACCAGTGACCTTATCCCGCTGTGTCATCCGATTGGGCTGACCCATGTGGACGTGGTATACACCATCGACATCGATGCCTCGAAGATTGACTGTGAAGTGCGTACGGAAACGCGCTCGCAAACGGGTGTCGAGATGGAAGCGCTGACTTCGGTTCAGGTCGCTTTGCTGACAATATACGATATGTGCAAAGCAGTAGATCGGGGGATGTGTATGACAAATATCCGTCTGCTGGAAAAAACAGGCGGCAAATCGGGACACTGGACAGCCAATTAAATACGGGTGTTGTCAGGTTTCTTTTTGAAAATTGAACCTGAGTGCCGCCATTGGATGTTTAAACATGGCCCAAGCTGTTGCACAATGAAGGGTTGCTTGATTGCTGTCGCCCGCAATGTGACGTCAGGTGGTTTTGGGTACGGAACGGTACAACGTCAGGCACATGCTACTGCTCTACAACTCTGTTGCTGTTAGGGGGCTTGCCTCGATTGTCGAGGCGTCTGAGAGAACTGATTTATCAAAGGGGTGCAGAGCACCCCGGACCACACTGGCTGAATGACACTTTATAAGCGAATAACACTAGGCGTGATTGCTCTGGCAGCAATAGTCCTCGTGGTGGGTGTGCTGGCGGTCAGTCACCTCGAGCTTCGTCAGCATAAGGAGCGAATCGAACAGCTCGTACTGGAAAAAACCGGTCGTCAGTTGCAGATTAATGGCTCAGTCAACCTGCAGGTATTTCCGTGGCCGGGTTTATCGGTGCAGGATGTCATTATGGGTAACGCGGCGGAGTTTACCGATGCAGAGTTCGCCACTGTTCAGTCGAGTGAATTTCAGGTAGAAGTATTGCCGCTGTTGGTGGGTGACATCAAAATAAAATCGGTCAGCCTGCAAGGGTTGTCGTTAAAGTTGCAGCGTGATACCGATGGTAAAACCAACTGGGATGATCTAATGGCAACCACGGCGGTGGTTGCAACAGAAACCGATAGTGATGTAGTGCAGGAAGTTGAGGCTGGTGCACCTGTGATCGCCGCACTGTCAGCTGGTGGCGTGAAGGTAAGTGATGCCAATGTCAGCTATGTCGACGAGCGCGATGCCAGTTACATTACTTTAAATGAACTCAACCTTAGTACGGGCAGTGTTGTTTTGTCAGAACCTTTTGCGTTTGAATCTGACTTTGCTTTAACAAACAGTGCAGGTTCTGGCACGAGGTCGGTGGTTAGCGCGAATGGTGAGATTGCTCTGGATCTCGCCAACAATATTTACCAATTGCAGCGGCTTAAAATCAGTACTGTGAACTCAGGCTCCACTCTGCCGGTAGATCCACTGGCTATCTCTTTTAATGGCGAGCTGGTTGCTGATCTGAATGCACAAACTGTTGATATAGAAGTTTCAGACGGAATGCTTTCCGGTGTGCCTGTTTCTGGTGAATTTCATGCAGTCGGGTTACAGGAAGACGCAAGACTCTTTGGCATGTTAACCAGCGGTGAATTTGATGCATCGACAGTTATTCAGCAGCACAGCCCAACTGCAAGTGCTCTGATTGCACCTGAGTTGTTTAAACAGTCTAGCGTGTCAGCACGTTTCGAACGATCTGAAGATTCGCTATTAATACAGGATGTCAAAGTATCAGTTAGCGATGTTGAGTTAACGGGTGACTTTCAGATAGCCAATCTTTCAAATTCCGGTGTATTAAGCGGTCAGTTACAAAGCAATAGTTTTGACCCCACTCCGTGGGTTGACAGTATCGGATTGGCGATGCCTGGTGCGAATGTGATGCGAACTGCTCAGGTATCTGCAGCGGTTCGACAATCTGGTCAGCTATTGGCATTCAATCAGCTTGAGATTCAGCTGGACGAGTCAGTGATCAGCGGTGATATAGAGTTATCGGATATCAATGCGGATAACCCGCCGATCACTTATGCCTTATTTGTCGATAAAATAGATATCGATCGGTACCTGGGTGCTGATTCACAAATCGATAGTAGCGGTGTCAGTGCCAACGGTGCCAGGACCAATAGTGCCAGGACCAATAGTGTTAGGGCTCAGGCGCTGCAGACAGATGAAGATAAAGCGGCGCAATTAATACCGGTGGATTGGTTGCGGAAACTTGATCTCGAAGGCGAAATAGTTTTTGAGCAAGTATCACTGGCTGGTATGCAAGCGCAGAACGCGGTCGTGCCTGTGACGGCCCGCGAGGGCAGGATACAAATCAATGAAGCCAAAGCAGATATGTATGCTGGTTCATTCTTCTCGACCATCTCCCTTGATGTGCAATCTGATGAACCATTGCTCACGGCAACCGGTAATCTAAACGGTCTGAAAGTCGAACCATTATTTCAGGATGCGCAGAGTAAGGATGCACTGCTGACTGGCATTGCCAATTTGAGTGTTGATGTTCTGTCTCGTGGCAGCCGGTGGTCGCAACTGCTTGAAGGTGCAAGTGGGGCATTGTCGCTGCGTATTACCGACGGGTTTTTAAACGGTATTGATATCGCATCAGAACTGCGTCGCGCGGGACGATTGCTGTCCATTGGTGATTCAGCGCAAGATCCGGTTAGTCCAGACCTGGATAAAGTCGCTCTGCAGAGTGTGTCGTCGGTTACCGATTTCAGTGAACTGAGTTTATCCGCTGTTATTGCAGATGGTGTGTTGCAAAGTGATGATTTAGTTTTTAATTCTCCCAACTTACAGTTAAGTGGTGAAGGGGGTGTAAATCTGGGTTCCCGCATGATGGACTATCTGTTACACGTGATGGTTACAGATTCCACGGAGCTCGAAGATGATGAAACGCTGCAACGTCTGGCCGGAGTTGAATTGACGCTGCCGGTGCGTGGCCCTTACGATGATTTGTCGGAGGATTTGACCCGACTACTCGCGAACGCTTTTGAATCTGATCTGATAAGCGAAATAAAACTACGCATTGATGATTGGCCGACTTCGAGTCAGGCAGGTGCCAGTCAGGAGCAGGAACGCGAAGTGGAAGAACTTATAGAGTCTGAGAAAGAAGCGCTGCGGCTGCGGCTTGAAAAAGAGCAGCAGGAGGCTGCCACTGTGGCGCGAGAGAAAAAGCAAAAGCTTGCGCTAAGTGAAGAAGAGCGCCTGCAACAGCTGGAGGTTGATAAAGAGGCACTTAAAGAAAAGCTTCACAACAATCTGAAAAAAAGTCTTGGTGAATTGTTGGATGAAAATTAGTGTGCCACTTACGCGGCCTTATCTTTGTTCTGGCAACAACTATTTTCAGTAACTCGAAAAGAGCACATTGATTAAGTGGTTTCCCTGAATAGATGGTTGGGTAGATGGTTGGGCAAATGGTGAACAGATGGCACTGACAAAAAAACAGTGCGCTGCATTTTCACAAACCGTACTTAACTGGTTTGAGGTCAGTGGCCGCAAAGATTTGCCGTGGCAACAGAACCCGACACCCTATCGCGTCTGGGTGTCTGAGATAATGTTGCAGCAGACGCAGGTCACCACCGTCATACCGTACTTTGAAAGATTTATGCAGCAGTTCGGCAGCGTAGAGGCATTAGCTGCTGCCTCACAAGATGACGTCTTGTCATTGTGGACGGGTTTGGGGTACTACGCACGCGGCCGTAATTTGCACAAAGCTGCAGGTACGGTGGTGCGGGAGCACAATGGTGAGTTACCGCAAACCATTGCGGGTCTTATCAGTTTACCGGGCATCGGGCGCTCAACAGCTGGTGCGATACTCAGCCTTGGGTCAGGTTTGTCAGCACCCATTCTCGATGGCAACGTCAAACGAGTGCTAAGTCGCTATCGCTGTGTCAATGGCTGGTATGGCCAGACCTCTGTTGAGCGTCAGCTCTGGGAGTTGAGCACCTCTGTTACGCCACTCGAGAACACCGGGCGGTTCAATCAGGCGATGATGGATCTCGGTGCTACAGTTTGCACACGATCAAAGCCTGATTGCGCACGTTGCCCGTTGCGACCAAAATGCTTAGCGTTTAAAACCGGTTCACCAACTGACTGGCCACACAAAAAACCGAAGAAAGCCAAGCCTTGCAGGCGGACAGTGATGCTGCTCGCAGTCAGTGATCAGTCGGTATTACTGCAACGGCGGCCTCCGACTGGCATTTGGGGTGGGCTGTGGAGTTTCCCCGAATTTGATGATTTAAAGAGTCTGCACCAATACGCTCAGGCTCTCGGCACCTATAACGAACACGAGATCGAGCAATGGCGTCAGCTCAGGCACAGTTTCACGCATTTTGATCTTGAGATCACACCGGTCAAAATTGCACTGAATGAGTCTTCAGGGCGACGTATTATGGATGAAGCAAGTTGCTGCTGGGTTGATGGTGAATTGCCTGGTGGATGTGCCGCACCGGTTAAGCGATTGCTGGATAAACTGACTCACACCCTGCTGTGATACACCCCGTTGTGGTAAAACACGTTGTGGTTAAAAATAACTCGTAAATTGCTGGAGAATGTTAATGGCTCGCATGGTTAACTGCGTCAAACTGGATAAAGAAGCCGAGGGACTCGATCGACCCACCTACCCTGGTGATCTGGGTAAACGGATCTATGAAGGCGTCTCTAAAGAAGCGTGGCAATCGTGGATGGGTCACCAAACGATGTTGATCAATGAGTATCGATTGACACCAGTCGATCCGAAGGCGCGCAAATTTCTTGAGGAAGAAATGGAAAAGTTCTTTTTTGGCGGAGGTTCTGACAAACCGGAAGGATTTGTGCCGCAAGATGACCTGTAGAGGTGAGTTAAAAATCTCACATCCTGCGACATCCCTGATTTCTGCACAGCCCCCAATTGATGTGACACAGATCGAAGTGACGAGGCATGGACTTATCCCGGTCTTGACTCACCGCGGTACTGTGGTCTAATACGCGTCTGCGAGAAAAGCGACTTCTCGCCTGTGTATTAAGGCCAGGTAGCTCAGTCGGTAGAGCAGGGGACTGAAAATCCCCGTGTCGGCGGTTCGATTCCGTCCCTGGCCACCATTACACGCCATTCTCCATTCATAGCTTATTTAATTCGACGAGTTGTTGATTCGATGAATTTTGATTCGACGATTGGGGCCGGGTGCACTCTCGCATCGGTGCTCGTTCGGAGATTTCTTTGCCCTGCTAAGGCATAATCCTGTCTGCTTATGTGCCATCCGAGGAGCACCGGTGAAGGTCGACGATTTTTATAACTACACTGAGGCCCAGCCACCCGGTACTCTAACCTTTACGCGTGAGGCATCGAGCGCGTTTGCCAAAGAAATGGCCGGTGATTTTAATCCGATTCACAACCCTGATGCACGGCGCTTTTGTGTGCCTGGTGACTTGTTGTTTGCCGTTGTACTCAACCTGTTCAAAGCTCGAGCTAAAATGAACTTTGAATTCGAGCAGATGGTTGATGCGAGTGTCACACTTGAGGTGCCTGTGCATGAACACGGGCTGCAAATGGTTGATGATACTGGCAAATGTTATCTGGATGTTTCATTTAGCGGTGATGTAGTTGATTCAGATTCTGCTAACCAGTCATTAATTGCAGCCTATGTAAAGTTCTCTGGTCAGACTTTCCCTTATCTGCTGATTGATCTAATGAAGAAACATGGCGTTATGATCAATGCTCAGCGGCCTCTGATTTTTTACAGAACAATGTCAATTGAGTTGCAGGACACGCAATGCGATGAGTTTGATTTGGCTTTTACCGAATCGACCCTGAAAGTCGATGGGAAGAAAGGTGAAGTCGATTTGCACTTCGATATTGTTAGCGGCAACAAAGTGGCTGGCACCGGATGCAAGCATATGCTGGTTGGTGGGTTACGTGAGTATCAGCAAGATGAAATCGATGATTTAATCACCGAATACAATTCGATTAAGGCACAGTATCAGGCGAAACACCACTAACGCAGGACTGTGAGAACATGCACCTGACGTGTGAACATTAGGTTATGAGGTGAGAGATGCTGTTGGGGGGATATTTGTAGCGCTAATGGTTGTGCTGACGCTCGTCAGCGATATCACAGCGCGCGCAATACCTTTTTGGGTTGCAGGCTTAGTGGGTTGGTGCGCCGTTTTTCTGTTGTTCCCCGGTGTAAAAAAATCGCAGCGCTATCAGGCATCAATCATTATTTTGGCCGGAATAATTTTATTGATTGTCGGTCAGGTACGCGATGGCCAGGCACTCTGGTTACAGGCCGTAGGTAACAATGCCGGTCTGGTGAGCATGCTCGCATCGGTGGGCTTTCTGCGGCTAATCGCACTGCCTTCAGATGAGTCGCGGGTTGTTTCGCTGCCCGTCGGCTTTAAAGCTTTTGTAAAAACGCTGGCAGGTGTCAGTCTGTTTGGTTCAGTGATCAATCTCTCTGCACCCATACTGTTTGCTGATCGCTTGCACAAGCATGATGCATTGGGACGACTGGCATCGCAATCAATTACCAGAATTTTTACGTCAACCTCTGCGTGGTCGCCTTTTTTTGGTGGCATGGCTGCGGTGCTAACCAATGTGCCTGATATGCGTCTCGGGTTTGTGATACTGGCGTGTTTGCCGTTCGCACTGGCGAGCTTTGTAGTTGTGCTGCTGGAAGTCAGATTGCGCTATTGGCGACAAGTGCAATCTTTCAGAGGCTATCCAGTTAACTTTTATAACCTCTGGATACCGGCAGCCCTTGCATCGATAATTTTGTTGCTGACTGTATTAGCACCTGAGTGGTCGGTGTTAACGCACATATCGTTGTCCGCTTTAGTTCTTACGATAGTCGTGCTGTTTTGGCGTGAGCAAGGTGGTTGCGCTAAAACATTGAGTCATTTTGTTGTTAAAGGTCTGCCGACAATGATTAACGAGTTACAGCTGTTCCTCGCCGCTGGCGTGTTAGCGGCCGGACTTGCTACCTTGATTGGCGGCAGCTTTTTAACTGCGTCAACCGCTTTCACTGCGTCATCTGCAGCACTGCTTCTTGGAGCATTGATTTTGCTGGCGGTAGCAGGTGTACATCCGGTGGTCATGGTCACAGGAGCGACGCCAATGATAATGTCTTTAAATCCTGCGCCTGATTTGCTTGCCGTATGTTATTTGCTTGCCTGGGCGCTTGGCACCTGCGCCAGTCCGTTGTCCGGTACGCATTTGGCCTTTCAGGGACGCTATGGCTTACCGAGCTGGAAAGGTGCTTTATGGAACTGGCCCTATGTTGCGTTTATGTACTGCCTGGCTGTAGTGCTCTTATACCTTGTTGCAGGTATGGTGCAGTAGTGATCATTCCAAGAGCAAAGATTTAAACGTGCTGTTTCAATATAGAAACAGTGGGAAATAGAAGTGGTGAGACTTGTCCGGGGGATTACCAGGCGCGGAATGGTCCGGTATCTAGGTGGACAAAATCAGATTTTTTATAGTAACCCACACCACCGACGCGCAAAGACAAACCCGCCTCTCTGAGTTGCGTTGTGTCTGTACCCGGTAACCTGATGTCGACGGCGCGACCTTTGATGTGGTAACTGTTTTTTGCAACACCATTATTGTTTAACGCAAGCTTGCGGTTGGTTTCCGCAGAGCGGTAGCCTGAGATCACGCTGAAAGGTTGTGCAGGTTTGCCGATTTTAGTATTTACCAGATAAAGAATAGACAAGAGTCGCGGATCAATATCAATTACGCCGTTGGTTCTATGGTCGCGAAACAGGTTGTTAATCTCTTTTAGTGCTTCATGATCGTAGTCTCCTGCTGACCAGAAGACGCCGTTATAAGACTCAGTGGTGTGCAGGTTGTACAAAGACAGAGATAGCTCGGGGTAAGTATTAGCGTCAGCAATGACATTCCCGAAAGGAACCATAGAGGCACCTAAAGCAGCCAGCATTGCCGATCGGCGCTGGCGGTCAAATCTAGTCCTAGAATTCTGTATCATCTCGTTCCAAACATCCATCGGTGCTCTTAGGCCGCGAGGGTACCGGATTTTAAGCTCTAAATTAGTGCTCGGGTCGTGATAATTGTAATTACTTCCTCACTTTTCGATATCCGCATTTCTCCGGCCTCGTTAATTGTTCGTCATTAACTATCGCACACAGTTGTTTTCAGTCACAATCTTGCGATTCCATGTAAGTTCTTTGAAACTTAGAGCCACTTTTTTTGTCGATTTACGGTTGGCAATGTGAAGCAGTTAGCAATCGAAAGTAGTTAGGAATATAAATGAAAAAGAAATGGTCGTCAGACAAGGTAAAAGAGGTGCAGCGCTGGATCATAAAGCGCTGGCCGGATTCTTTTACCCAAGGTCCTGACTTGCGGCCTTTGTCTCTGCAGGTGCACAAAGATCTGCTTAAGTATCGCGACGAAAATCCCCTTCTCTCGGGTCGGGTTTTACGTGAAGTGCTCAAGCGTCACACCACCAGTTATGGGTACTTATATGGTTTGTCGAAACACGACAAGCGCTATGACCTCGATGGCAAGCCGGTTGGCGATGTCTCACCGGAGCATCGTGAATGGGCGAGAAATACGCTTAAGCTAAAACAGAAAGAAGCACAAAGAATACGTAAGGAAGCACGTAAGCAGGGCAAGTTGTCGTCAGCACCAGGTAAGGCGTCGACAACCCAGAGATCTGTAACCCATGGATCCGCAACCCATGGATCAGCAACCCAGGGGGACGCTCGAATCCTGTCCAAAACTACCGACTCGCGCTCGGCAAGTCCGGTAATCAAGTACAAGCAAACAAGACGCAAGCTTATCAAGCCGGCAGCTGGCAGAACCGTAGATCTGGCGAGTTAGCGGTTCACTCGATTAAGTTAATCGTGGTGGTGCTGCTCAAAGTTGAGCACTTCATTCACTGTAGTAATTAATTTTATTCTATGGCGCTTATCGACTGTAGCGAAACCTCTGGCACCGAGCTTTTTGTTGTTGAGGGGTTGTCGGCCGCTAATGCACTGAGTTCGGTTAGAGATCGTCGCCATCAGGCCGTGTTGCCAATGCAGGGCAAGATACCGAACGCCAACCGAATCTCTGTTGAGAAACTGATGCAACACCCGCAGGTTGGTGAGCTTTTGCAAAGTATTCACCCGGACGGCCAGATGCGAGCACCGACAACGCAATTTAGATTTGAGCGCGTCATCCTTCTTGGTGACCCGGATGTGGATGGACTCCATGCAGGCCTGTTATTGGTTTTGTTTTTGTCTACGCAGGTGCCGTCATTGGTTGAGCAGGGCGGGCTATTTATCGTGCGAGCCCCGCTCTATGGATTTTTTCAGAATGACGAATGTATAGCGGTAGCATATACCGATAGACATGCCACAGCAGTTGCTGAGGAACTTACTGAAAAGTATTCG
>CAYPDN010000125.1:1541-9936 GCA_964409445.1 uncultured Granulosicoccaceae bacterium | reverse complement strand
TGATGTGTGAAATCATTCACCAGATTCTCGAAAACGAATTGGACTACAAGGTTAAACGCATCGTGATGCCTTCAGGTCCCGGGCGCGATGAAGGTATTCGCAGTGGCGATCTCGACTACGGATGTGAGCTCTGGCCTTCGTACTCAACTACCAAAGAAAAATTCGTTAAGGAATACGGTGGTGATGGTTCCATACTTAAAGTCTCGGACGACGGAATCATTGGTATCTCAAGTTATTATGTGCCCAGATACCTGGTTGAAGGTGATGGTGCTCTAGCGCCGGATCTCAAGAGCTGGAATGAAATGAACCAGTACTCGGATCTGTTTAAGTCGCTTGAAACCGGAGACAAGGGCAGGCTCATCGGTTGTCCGGTAGCAGCATGGCAATGCGAAGACACCAAACGCCTTGAATTGCTCGGTCTTAACTACGAAGCAGTTGAACTTGGTTCGGAAGCCGCGCACTGGGCAGAGATGCAAGCTGCATTCAAACGTAAAGAACCGTTTATCGCCTACGCGTGGGAACCGCACTGGATACATGCGGCCCTTGATCTGGTAAAAGTTGAATTACCTGCACACTCTGATGAAAAATGGCCTGCAACCGGTTGGGCTGAAGATGTGACATACAACTACGCCAACCCGGATTTTGCGAAAAGCAACCCCGACGTCATCGAACTGATGACAAACTTCACGCTAACAAACGACATGCAGGCTCCACTGATCCTGTCTATCGATGTTGATGGCAATGATATGGAAGAAGTTGTTAGTGATTGGCTGAAAGAAAACGAAGACACCTGGAAGGCTTGGTTGCCGAAAGGCTAAAACCGGATTCACAATCTGGTTAGTTGAAAAGCAAAAGCCGCAGCAGTTGTTGCGGCTTTTTGCCGCTTTGAGCGGCTCACATATTTTAATCCCTCTGGCTTTGCCAGGGGATACTTATGTAAGATCTGATTTTACACCGTTGCAGAACGCCAGCTATCCAGTTGCATGGTTACTGCGCTCAGTAACGATTTCTGCTCTTGTTTTGTAGCTCCACCACGCACTGATATGTTAAACCCCAGTGTCAGCGCCATCAGCAGTTCTGCTTTATGTGTAATCTCCGGGTCCGTCAATTGGCCCCGTTTATTTGCAAGCTCCAGGCTCCGCCGGAGACTCTGTTTAACTGTTCGACGGTATGCGCGTGTACGTTTGGTGATTGTCTCGGTTGTTGCTGCGTCTTCAGCCATCATATTTATCAGCAAACACCCTTTGCGACTATCCCGAGTTACCCAGCGTTGTAAATTATTGAAGAACATCTGGATGTCGTGCAAACCTTCAGTGCCGAGCTGCAGTGGCAGCAGTAATGATTCAGTGGTTAGTTTTTCGTAGCGATCCAATGCTTGCTCGAGAAGATTCTGCTTAGACCCGAACTGGTTGTAAATACTTGACTGATTCAAACCGAGGTGCGATTCCAGCTCACGTGTAGTCGTTGTGCTGAACCCGTTTTTCCAGAACAGCTCAAGTGCTGCGTCCAAAATTGCATCGGATTCAAGTTTACGAGGTCTGCCGGGAGAGCGTGCTCTCGTTGTTGAGCTGTGGTTGGTTTGATTATCCATACCGCCATTCTAGCCTAATCACGGGTACTGGTACATTTGACATAACTAAGCCAATGCTTTAAAACAGTTTAAAGCATTTGCTTTAATAATGAAATAGTCTAATTACCTGACCGACAGGAGGAACTTGTTATGGCTGAAGAAGAAGGGGCAACCACAGCTCGAGTGGAAGATGGCGTGATGATGGGGGTGTCGTACGTTCAGCGGGAGCAGGCAAGTGATGAAGCCGCAGCATTCTACGATGATGCGGAAGCAAGGTTTCAAATGCTGTTGAATATATTCAAAGTGTTCGGACACGTTCCAGAGTACGGTAAGACCTGGACAGCAGTAATTATGGCGATACTAAAAGACGGACCGGAGCTTGACTGGATTACCAAGGAGTTGTTGATTCTAAAAGCCACTCACAAAAACGATTGCCAATATTGCGTTATTCAACATGAAAGACTTAGTGTTGACATGCTCGGCATTAGTCGCGAAAAAGTGGCTGCAATCGAGGGAAATAAGTATCAATCAAGCTCGCTTTTCACTGATGGCGAAAAGGCTTTAATGGAACTTACCGATCAAATCTGGGTTGATGCAAACAGGTTGCCGAAAGACCTCTGGCGCAGGCTTCATGAACACTACACTGAAGCTCAAATTGTCGAGGCGGTTTTTGTTATTACCATGTACATCCAGGTTAGCAAGTTTGGAGATGCACTGGGAGTAGTACTTGAGCCGGCGTTTAACGGGATCGATCCTATCCTGAATATAGAACATGGCTGAGTCAAAATGACACCGGATTCGAATGTGATTATATTTTCCGGACCTCACTGTGCGCATTGTGAGCAGGCGAAAGCTATACTGGAAGAGCACGATATCGAATTTGATGAGCGCAATATTGAATCCAGTGAGGAACACAAACAGGATTTGCTCGCCCGCTTACCGCAGGTTCGCGCGTTACCACAGTTGTTTGTTAACGACGTATCAATTGGCAGCACTGAAGATCTGCAATTGCTGGTTAAAGATGGCAGACTGCAGGCACTACTGGATGGTTCAAGTAACTCCTGATTTCTATGCGCTGTGGTTATTCTTAATTTCTCTAAGTAGGAGGAGATATTTTAACAATGAAAAATTTTACCAAAACACTGATCGTTTCATCTTCTTTGGCAGTTATCAGTACTCCTGTGTTAGCCGTTGATGTGGCTGAAACCGTGGAAGTAGCAGCATCAGCTGATGATGTATGGGCTGCGATAGCTGGCTTCTGTTCCATTGCAGACTGGCATCCGGTTATCGCGAAGTGCGAAGAGAGCGAAAAGGATGGTGAAAAACATCGCACGCTCACAACTGGTGATGGAGGAGTATTATTGGAGAAGCTTGATTCAATGGATGAAGGCAACATGTCATTCACCTATTCAATTCTCGAAGGTCCGTTACCGATTGAAAACTACCAGTCGACTATTTCGGTTGAAAAAAATTCTGCTGACAAGGCTACCGTTTCCTGGACTTCTACTTTTGACGCTGCCGGCGTCACAGATGATGAAGCGCGGACTCTGCTGGAAGGTATTTACCGTGCCGGACTCGACGAGCTTGGAGTCCAGTTAGGGAACTGATAACTCCGCGGGATATTTATGAAATAACAGATCAATATATATATGCAGGATGATGGGCGACGATGTATTAGCGCTGGTGCAGACAGGTATCTAAGTAAGCCCTATCTAATGCAGGAACTGGTCGATCTAATTCAGCTGTTGCTGCGTCAAGAGGAAGCTTAATCGTGAAAATAGCGTTAGCTGGTTGATACGCTATTTCTCATGTTGTACCAAACGTAGTATCTTCTGTCTCAGGTATAATGTCTGCCATGCAAGCCAACGGCAGTCTGATACTCATGAGCGAATCAATCACGATCCCCGGTGCACATGCGAAAGCATTTTCGCTAAAGCAAGGCGAACAGATCAGGATTGTTAATATTGAAGGGTCGCAGGTGGTTGATGCCTGGGCATTTAGCACAGCTCAGAAAGATGAGTTTATGTCTACAGAGCACACCCGGTCATGTCTTGAAAAACTCATTCCCGCTGTTGGCGATGCTCTGTACTCTAATCGACGTCGACCAATACTTCGAATCACCGAAGACACTTCACCAGGGGTGCACGACTTACTACTATCCGCCTGTGATCCTGATCGTTATCGACTGCTGGGCGTAGAAGGCTATCATCGCAATTGTGCAGATAACTTAATCGAGGCGTTAGCCGAGCTTGATGTAACACCACCGGAAATTCCCAGTCCGTTTAATATTTTTGAGAATGTTTCTATTGGTGACAATGGAAAGTTATCGATTGAACCACCGGTGGTAGCGGCCGGTGAGAGTATCAGCTTGTGTGCTGAGTGCGATATCATATTGGTGTTGTCATGCTGCCCTATGGATATTGCTTTGACGAATGGACCAGATCTTCGATCAAAACCGGTGCGTGTGGAGTGGCTGTAGTCTTTACGGTACGAACGAACAAAAGCCTGATTTTTAGAGGAGCGAACTTTGAAGGCGAGTTCTGCGAAATAGCAAGGGGTTAGGTGCTGCGGTGCGATATTAACAAGGCAATTTACGCGCTAAGTGTGGCGTTGCAAGACCCGGCGGGGTTTCTAATCCCGCTGGGTTTCGTACTCAGTGCAGCTGTCTTAAATTAATGTACTACAACTCAACCGCCTCACAATCATCACTGTAAGGTGAAATCGTTAAGAGAGTGCTTGTCCTATTGCGTGAAGCGCTCTGATTGTATTGCGACCCGTACTTCGATCAAGGAACTCAGGCCAGGTAGAGAGTTTTACAGCGACCATGCCATATTCCTGCGATACATATACGCACTGTCCGAATACACCCAGGCACACATGTGTGCTTTTGTTTTTATTCTCAATCCAGAACTGGTTGCGATACCCGCCATCTGCGAAAACTTCTTTTCCAGCTTCTGAAAACTTACCATGCCTGCCATGTCTTATATCGTCTATCCACCACTGTGGTAGCACACGTCGTCCTTCGATCAATCCATCATCGAGTAACAGTTTTCCAAAACGCGCATAGTCACGTAAGCTCGCACTGATACCGCCACTGGCAGTGCTGCAACCGAGTGCATCGACCGTGATATTGGCATCTTCCTCAGCGCCTATTGGTTTCCACAAACGTGCGGAAATAATTTCCGGCAACCGTTGTCCTGTGACGCGCTCCATCGCAAAGCCGAGTACCTCAGTTTCAATAGATCGATACAGAAAGCGGCTTCCGTGCTCAGCATCCTGTGTTTTAAGCGATAGAATCTGTTCCCAAAGCGATGTGGGCCAGTTGCTTGTATCTATATCCTGTGGTGCTGGTTTCCAGCCACTGGCGACATCTGTTTTGCCGACGTCGCTGTCACGTTCGTGATAAGTTTCGTCGTACTGTACGCCGGTAGACATATCTAGAACATGTTGTACGGTCGCACCTTTCCACGCTGTTTCAGATAACTCTGGTAAAAATTCAGTGATGGGTGCTTCAACATCGAGCAAGCGCTGCTCAAACAAAGATGCAGCTGCTGTTGCGACAATAGACTTGGATACGGATTGTCCAAGATGCAGCGTGTGAGGCTGCATGCCGTTGTAGTAACTTTCATGTACAATTTTATTGTTGTGTAACACCAGCAACCCATCGGTATAGCTGTCTTCAATAAACTGATCAATGGTACAGACCGCAGCATCTTCTAATTCAAACTGAATTTTGCCGATATCAACGAGATTTGTGTCTAGCGGATTGTGCACCTTATCAGTTCGGTCTTTGTAGATAGGCGCAGTGCGAAGTATCTGGCTCATACGCTGAAATGCCCAACGGTTCCACGGTGGACGATCCCAGTCTATCGGTGGTACGCGTTGATCTACAGGTGGCGGAGAGCCGCTCATAATGGGGGGCGCTGGTTGTGAGTTCTTGTATGAATTCATGTTAGGCCTGGTAGGTTATTCGTTCACCACGAAAACATTAGATGTCTTCCATTGCCACATATGACACAACTACAGCGATTCATTCTTCAAGCGTTCATAAAATGGCATATGATGCTCCAGGTAGACTCGAAGTTGAGGAGCTTCCCCCGCAGCCGCTGTAAAACGTTCTTTTTCTTTTTGCGCATCTTCCTCAGTCCATGGATGAATTGATGTCGATCCCATGGATTCCTGATGCCATGTTTTAACTTGCTGCCAATCCTCAGGGGATTCGTCACCCCATTCAAAGGCTGAGTCATCGCTGGCAAGATCTATGGTTTTCCACCAGCTGTTGACAGCGGATCGTGGATCCTTTCGAATGGATTCAGATTCAATGACTACAGGCTTGATGCCTGAATCTATTAGGTGGCTGTAGACTTCCCATTGAGCTTCAATCCCTATCTCTGGCAGAGTCACTTCATTGTCGAGCGTATAGTAGGAGGCAATCGCAGCTGCGGGGTTTCTGATTAAAAAACAATGCGTGACGGATTTGCAGAATTTGCTATCGGCGATGATGTCTGAGTTTATGTAATACGCCATATCTTTAAAAAACACAGGAGAGGATTGTGCTTTCGCCATGATCATATCCCGTACACCCTCGTAGGTAACCGGATGATCCTGCTTCGGTTCGAAGTAGGGCATATCGCGGTGTCTCTGGTTTAGGTAGTAGTGGTACATGAACGGTTCGTGCAGGCAATTCAGATCGCCGCGTTCGCGCATGATCCTCTCTACCGAAGTAGACATTGATCGAGGGTGGCACCACAGAGCGATAATGGGATTCATGATTAGATAGAATCCGCGCCAGCTATTATTGTTTGGCTATGCATATGGTACGGCTATGCATTTGAAAGCGCGTTATCGAGTTTTTCTGCCACCTGTTCTACATCTTCAATTGTCAGGCACAGTGGCGGAACCATGCGCAGGCACGATTGTGTGGGGCCTGATTTGGAAAGTATAATTCCCTGTTCCCTGCATTGTTCAAATACAGCAGCAGTTGTTGTGCGGTCTGGTTCTTTAGTTTTTCTGTCGCTTACAAATTCAATTGCGAGCATTAAGCCACAGCCACGTACATCTCCAATGCTTACGTGTTTTTCTTTGAGCTCCTGCAGTCGATCCAGCAGTGCTTTTCCAACGATTTTTGCGTTTTCCTGTAAGCCTGCTTCTTTAATGACTTTTAATACTGCACGGCCCGCGGCGCAACTGGTCGGATTTGCGCCATAGGTGTGAAATAGAAATCTCTCAGCCATCGGGGCGGCGATTTGCTTCTGCGCGACGACTGCACCTATCGGAAATCCGTTACCCAGACCTTTTGCCATCACTACAATATCTGGCAAAACATTGTCTGACTGAAAACCCCACATATGATCGCCGGTACGGCCGAAACCGGACTGTACTTCGTCTGCAATATACAGCCCGCCAGCAGCCCGTACACGCTCTGCAGCTCCGGACATATAGCCGGGTGGCATTTCTATAATGCCGCCATAGCCTTGAACACTCTCTACAAAAATGCCCGCCACCTGACCATTGGTAGCGCTTGCTATTGTGCGGTCTATTTCATCAAGATAAGGCTGTGTGCCGGTGCCGAAAATACCGCGGTACTGGTTGGGCTCGGCAACAAAGGCAACGTTGCCGGGCATGCCCGGGTGACGCCAACTTGCGATGCCGGTAATAGATTGTGCTGCAGCTGTCGGCCCGTGGTATGCGGTGCGCAATGATAAGAGGTCGGTATTACCGGTGTAGGTACGTGCCATCGCCATAGCCAGGTCAATGGCTTCTGCACCTGAATTAGTAAAGTGCACAACCCACTCGACACCGCCCGGCATGCACTGCGCCAGTTCTTCTGCGAGATGTGCGGGTGTGGGGTGGTAAAACATGGTGGTGCAATGGGTTAGTTCCTGTGCCTGTTCCATTGCGGCTGCGACTACCTGCGGGTGTGAGTGACCCACTGATATGCATACGTTCATGCCCAGCAGGTCTATATATTTTTTATCTTCGACATCCCACAGGTATTGCATTGATCCGCGTTTGAAAACCATCGGGTCTTTGAATGGTACAAATTTACTTTGCGACGCTGCGTAGTATTGATCTCTTAGTCTTGCTGTATTGGCAAGAGTCCAGTCTGTTTCTAAGATTGATGATGTCATGGTGATTGTCGATTAGTTTGTTGCAATGGAAAGGCACCCGACGGTTTCTGTGTTTATACTGTCATATGTATATTGGTCGGGTCGAATGGAACTGAGTTTAAAACCTTAGCCGAATATCGGTTGCCTAGTATTTCTACACTTAGTTTGTCAGTCACCTTGTGATCTCTCAGCAGTGCAAAAGCCAAATGCTTATTACAGCGATGCCCGTACGCTGCAGAGGTAATCACACCAACAACCTGATTTGCCTGGTATACCGGGTGTGCATAAAACGCCTGAATTTCATCTGCCAGACTTTCATTAATATTAATCTCTACCAATACTGTACGCCAGGCGTTTTCACCGCGCCTTTCAATTAACGCATCGCGTCCCGCAAATACACGGTTTTTTGTTTTTACGAAACGGCTGCCACCAGACTCTTCGGGTGTTCGCTCACTGGTAAGTTCGGTTCCCCAGGCGATGTAACCTTTTTCGAGGCGCATGGAATTGGATGCATAAGCGCCGTAGTAACCCATATCATACTGAGCACCGGTGTTCTGCAATGCGTGGTACAACTGCACTGCGTTTTTATTGTCCACGTGAAGTTCATAGCCCAGCTCACCGACATAGGAGATTCTTAAAATCGTGACTGGGATGTTCGCAACTTCAATGCGTTTGACATGCAGCCATGGAAAGTCATTGTGCAGATCTGTCTCTG
>CAYPDN010000125.1:0-1441 GCA_964409445.1 uncultured Granulosicoccaceae bacterium | reverse complement strand
TTTGCACCCAGAGTATCAAGGTATTGCTGTGTTTCTGCACCGGTAATTAGAAATTTCGACAGTGCTGACAGATCTGCAAGCGCTGCTGATTGCGTAACTGCTTTAACCTCAGCTGCAACTGCGTCGAACCACACTGGTTTTTTAAAGGTCAGGTGATGGACATTCAGAGTTGCGTCTGTTGGCTTAAACCAGTTAGGCCGCTCCCAGCCATTAACAGTACCCATAACTGCACCCTGATCCAGCATTGCCTGGTGCAATGGAGATAAGCGTTTGTCGCGAGCGGCGGGTCTTTCTTCATTCGGGTAGTGAACACCAAACTGCAAGCCAAAACATTCAATGGCTTTGTTAACGCGGTAGTCGCGATCAGCCCACTCACCAAAACGTCTGGGGTCTATTGCAAGTGCATCCATAGGTGGCGCACCATCGGTCATCCAGCGCGCAAGAAACCATCCTGCACCTCCACCCTCCATCACACCCATGGACGATCCGGTTAAGAGCCAGGCGTTCTCCAGACCGTGAGCGGGGCCAATCAACGGGTTGGCATCGGGTGTGAAAGTGATGGGGCCATTCACTACTGTTTTAACGCCAGCGCTGCCCAGTGCAGGTATGCGTTCAAGTGCAGCTTCGATAATGTGTTCTACTCGGTCGAGATCTGGTGGTAAGAGCTCAGCGCCGAACTCTGGCGGCACGCCGTCAACCGACCACACATTGGCATCGCGCTCGTAAGGGCCGAGAATAAATCCATCGCGTTCCTGACGCACATACCAGCTTTCTTCCGGATCACGAATAATAGGTAGTTCGTTATTACCAGCTGAAATCCGATTGGCGATATCTGCAGCTGTTTCGGTGACCAGGTATTGATGCAGAACCGGGACTACAGGCAAATTTAAACCCATCATCTTTCCGACTTCCCAACACCAGGTGCCGGAGGCATTAACAATATGGTTTGCACGCAGGGTAGTTTTTTCGGACTCAACCAGCCAGTGATTGTTTTGTCGATGGATTGCACGAACGGGATCGTAGCGCTTAATGGTAGCGCCGTTTTTAACCGCCTGCGCTGCCATGGCGTTTGTTGCAAGGCTCGGGTCTACATGACCATCGTCCGGCTCATAAATACCGCCAATCAATCCGTCGAGTTTTGCCAGCGGGTGCAGCTCTGCAATGCGATCAACATTGAGTACTTCTAGATCATAACCGGTAAATTTAGATAGTCCTGCGACATGTCTAAACTCATCCATGCGATCAGGATTGCGTGTAATACGCATAGCGCCACTGGCGTGAAACCCGCAGGACTCTCCGGTACGGGACGGTAACTCATCGCGGTAGAGCCTGACTGATTTTGCTCGCAGTTCCTGAATGGTAGCGTTATGTGCGAAATGAGTGCACAAGCCTGCGGCGTGCCAGGTAGACCCGTGAGTTAAATCATTTTTTTCAAGCAGGA
>CAYPDN010000124.1:0-10000 GCA_964409445.1 uncultured Granulosicoccaceae bacterium | reverse complement strand
CCGGCACTTGGGTCAATCTCTACATTGCTGCTGAAGCTGGCTTTCACCGGTCCGAATTTGACGACCACAGTTGCTTCCATTTCGTTATCACTGATCTGATTAAGTTCTTCACAGCCTGGAATACTCTGTTTGAGAATTTCCGGATCATTAAGCGCATTAAAAACGGTATTTCTATCCAGTGGAATGTGTACTTCTTCTGATAAAATCATGGTTTGATTCTCGAATGAATTTTTCTGAAATTTGGAGTATTAAAAAACTAGAGTTTGTCTTTTGCAGCGGATTGTCGGCGGTGTGCAATAACTTCTGTCAAAATAGATAGCGCAATTTCCTGCGGCGTTACTGCGCCAATGTCTAAACCAGCCGGACCTTTAATGGTATTAATCTTTTCTTCTGGCAGAGCTAACTGTGACAGCTTTTCCTTAAGATGTTGTGTTTTTCTTGGGCTACCGACAAAACTTAAATAGTTTGATTGCAGGCTTAGCGCTCTTTGCAATGCATCTATGTCACCACTACCCTGAGTAGCTACAACAATGTAGCGGTTTTTGTGATTGCTTATTACTTCACTGTAAATACTCGCCGTGATACCGGTGTGTTCCCAAAGGGCCGGGTCTTTGCAGGCGCAGGTCACAGAGAAAGCGAAGTTGTGTGCAAGCTTCGCGAGCATGAATGCCACCGGGCTCGCACCGAGTATTAGTAATTCCGGGTCTGCGAGAACGGGTTCGATAAATATATCCATTGACCCTTTGCTCGGACACATATTGCTTGCTGCAAGCACACCATTTTGTTGTACGCCAGCGGTGAGACCCTGTTCTTCAAGCAGTTCTTCTGGTTGCAGGCTGATCAGTCGCGGCTCACCATCGTTAATTGATTCTACTGCTGCATTGACCACTGCAGTTTTTGCACAACCGCCACCAATCCACCCGTCAACTATCTCACCATTGGCATTAATAATTGCCTTAGCGCCAGGTTTCGCTGCAGTAACAGATACGGTTCGTACAACCGTTGCAACGGCAAAATTATTACCGTCGTCTTTTAAAAGTTGAGCGGTAGCCGCGATATCGGTAACTTGCTGGTTTGAAATGGGATCAGTCACTGTATTTGCATCACAAACGTTGCAGATGTGGTTCTAGTGCTGCCAGACTTTCAAGTGTGTTGGCAGGTGCAAAGTGATCAAGCCAGGGCAGGGCAGCGGCCATGCCGCCTGCAACTGCTTCGTAGTCTTTCCAGCCTTTCAACGGGTTAAGCCAGACGATTTTACAGTTGCGTTTTTTAAGACGTTGAAGCGCTGCGCCCAATTGTGCCGGCGGGTCGGTATCATAGCCGTCAGATAAAATAATAACGACGGTTCTGCCATTCACTGTGTTGGCGGCATATTGCTGGTTAAATCTTTTTAGGCTCGCACCTATCTTTGTGCCACCGCCAAAGCCCTGTGCCATCAAAGACAAGCGGTTAACAGCTCTTAACGTATCGTTGTCACGCAGTGCATCACTTACTCTGACCAGAGACGTATGAAACAGATAGGCATCAGTATGAGTATCGTGGCTGATCAGGCCTTTGAGAAACGACAAAAAAACTCTGGCGTATACCGTCATTGAGCCGGATACGTCAAGTAGTGCAACTATTCTAACGGGGCGATCAGGAGTTTTCTTTTTGTGCAGTCGTATTGGTACACCACCATGACTGACACTGCTTTTTATAGTTTTGCGAAGATCGATTTTTGCACCCAGTTTGTCAGATCGAAATCTTCTCGAACGGCGATCCCGGATCGCTTTGGCAATTTTTTGCGCAACCAGTTCCGCCTGTTGCAGAGACTCCGGTGTCATTAGTTCACGAAAGTCGGTTTTTTCAATGTTGGTGGTTTTTGATGCGATTAATTTGCCTTTGTCTCCGTGCGATGCCGATCCGTCATTCTGGTTGTTGTCTGCCTCATCTGCATTGCCGTCTCCCTGGCTTGATGCTTCGTTATCCACTCCAGGACTGAATCGGCTTTGATTGTTCTGTTTGCTGTTTTGCTGACCCTGAGAGAATCCTCCTTGCTCTCGGCCACGGTTAAACCAGTAGCTGTCAAACAGGTCGTCAAAGCGCGTGAAGCTGTCATGGTGACTTGCGCATACCGTTTTACAGGCAAGTCTGACTTCACGATGATCATTAATGTTGATAGATCTAATTGCCCGCAGCGTTGCTTCGGTCTCTGCTACACCGGTAGTAAACCCGTTGCCGCGCAGATGCGCCATAAACCCTGCCATGCGTTCTGTGACACCACTGACTGTGCTCGGGAATGCGGTAGTTTTCAAGGCACCACCTTGCCCGCCAGTCGTTCAGTGATTTCCTGTGGCATAGCGTATTGGTCGGTCTGGGTTTTTAACAGGCAAACCATCGTTGCCTGTAGTTCTTGTGGGTCGTCAGTGAGCTTTGCAACACCCAGCCCGGATACCGCGGCAGCCCAGTCGAGCATTTCAGCCACACCTGGTTTTTTCTCCAGTTCTTCTTTGCGAAGTGACTGAACAAAACCCACAATTTGTGCAGCCAGAGTACTGTCAATATCAGGTTGTCTGGCTTTGAGAATTGCCAGTTCGCTATCCATGTCGGGATAGTCAACCCAGGTATAAAAACAACGGCGACGAAGTGCATCCGAAAGATCGCGGTTGCCGTTTGAAGTAAGTACTACCATGGGCCTGGAAGAGGCAGCGATGGTTCCAATCTCTGGTATCGACACCTGATAGTCAGACAACATCTCAAGCAGGTAAGCCTCAAACTCTTCATCGGCTCTGTCTACTTCATCGATCAGAAGGACCGGCGCTTTGGTCTGAGTAATCGATTCCAGCAGCGGGCGCTTTAACAGATATTTTTCCGAGAAAATTTGTGCTTCAAGTTGCTCTGCTGCTGTGTCCTTTGCGCTCTGCACACTGAGCAATTGCTTTTGGTAATTCCATTCGTAAATTGTGGTGCTGGCATCCAGCCCTTCATAACACTGTAGTCGTATCAGTTGTGTGTTATGTATCGCTGCCAGCTGTTTTGCGATTTCAGTTTTTCCCACACCGGCAGCACCCTCAAGTAACAGGGGTCTTTCCTGATCGGTCGCAAGGTACACCGCCATCGACAAATTATCGTTGGCGATGTACCCCTGCGCTGCCAGATCAGTCTGCAGCTTTTTCCAGCTCATCTTTATTTTCTAACTTAAATCAGTTATGCAGTCCGAGCTGGTTGGCTGTTTTCCATATGCGCCAGTGGTCATGAGGCATATTAGTATGAGTCAGACCAAAAGCTCGAAACGCATCGTTAATGGCGTTGGAAAACGCTGGAACTCCGCCGACGTTAGGACTCTCACCAACCCCTTTTGCGCCAATCGGGTGATGTGGGCTGGGAGTTTCAGTGAAGTCAGTCTGATAGTTCGGTGTCTCCCAACTGGTGGGGATGAAGAAGTCCATTAACGTTCCGGTTTTAACGTTACCCAGTTCGTCGTAGGCGATTTCCTGCCCGAGTGCTATTGCTAGTGCTTCGGTCAGTCCACCGTGTACCTGACCCTCAATAATCATCGGGTTAATACGAGTGCCGCAGTCATCCAGTGCATAGAACTGCTTGATGTCTGTTACTCCGGTATCTACATCAATTTCCATCACACAAACATAGGCACCAAAAGGGTAGGTCATGTTGGGAGGATCGTAGTAACTCACCGCTTCAAGACCGGGTTCAACTCCGGGTATGGCCTGGTTGTATGACGCATAGGCGATATCTTTCATGGTCTTAAAGCGCTCAGGTGCACCTTTTACAACAAAGCGATCGACTTCCCACTCAATATCGTTATCGTGCACTTCAAGTAAATAGGCAGCAATCATTTGTGCTTTGGCGCGAATTTTTCTACCCGCCATGGCGGTCGCGGCGCCCGCTACCGGAGTAGACCGTGAACCATAGGTGCCAAGACCATAGGGCGCGGTGTCTGTATCACCTTCTTCAATAGTTATGTCATCAGCTGATATGCCAATCTCTGTCGCCAGTATTTGTGCAAAGGTAGTTGCGTGACCCTGACCTTGCGAGATAGTGCCCAGCCGTGCCAGAGCAGAACCCGTAGGGTGGATTCGTATTTCACAGCTGTCGAACATACCCATACCAAGGATGTCGCAATTTTTAACCGGACCGGCACCAACAATCTCGGTGAAGTGACACAAGCCAATACCCATTAACTTTCTTGTGCTACCGGCTTTAAAGTCCTCTACCTGTTGTGCCTGCTGCTTTCGCAAACCTTTATAGTCAACGGCATCGAGTGCTTTGTTCCAGGCTGTATGATAATCACCGGAGTCGTATTCCCACCCCAGAGCAGACTGGTACGGGAACTGTTCTTTCTTAACAAAGTTTATGGCTCGCAATTCTGCCGCATCCATATTGAGCTTGATAGCCAGCACTTCAATCATGCGTTCTATAAAGTAGGCCGCTTCGGTCACACGGAAAGAACATCGGTAGGCAACACCGCCCGGTGCTTTGTTGGTATAGATACCATCAACAGCCAGATAGGCGGTAGGTATGTCGTATGAGCCGGTGCAGATGTTCATAAAACCGGCCGGATACTTGGTTGGGTCTGCACAGGCATCGAATGCACCGTGATCCGCTGTGGTGTGACACCAAAGACCAAGGATTTTGCCTTCTTTAGTGGCGGCAATTTTACCGTCCATCCAGTAGTCTCTGGCGAATGCGGTGGCACTTAAGTTTTCCATTCGGTCTTCGACCCACTTGACCGGCTTGCCAGTCACGATAGAGGCGACAATCGAACAGACATAACCCGGGTATACGCCAACCTTGTTGCCAAAGCCTCCGCCTATGTCCGGTGAGACAACGCGTATGTTGTGTTCAGCGATTCCTGATAATAGAGACGCGACAGTACGAACCACGTGCGGCGCTTGAAAGGTGCCCCACAGTGTTAGCTTGCCATTAACCTTATCCATTGAAGCGACTGAACCACAGGTCTCCATAGGGCAGGGGTGTGTGCGATGGTAGTAGACCATTTCTTCAGCAACCACCTCGGCTTCCGAAAGAATAGATTCTGTCGCGGCTTTATCTCCCTGCTCCCAGGTGAAGATGTGGTTGGGATGTCTGCGCGCACCGTGTGCACCTTCTTTCTCATCGGCTATGTCTTCTCGCAGTATTGGTGCGTCTGCAAGTTCTGCTTTAAAGGGATCTACCAGTACCGGCAGTTCTTCATACTCAACCTTAACCAGATCTACTGCGTCTGCTGCTATATAGCGATCTTCAGCCACAACAAATGCGACTTCCTGACCCTGGAATAAAACTTTGCCATCGGCTAAGACCATTTGTTTGTCACCGGCAAGTGTTGGCATCCAGTGCAGGCTCAGTGGTTCAAGGTCTTTTGCTGTGAGCACGGCAATGACGCCGGGTAATTCCATTGCAGCGCTTGAGTCTATGGACACAACGCGTGCATGCGCATGTTGCGAGCGCACAAAGTCACCAAACAACATGTCCGGCAGTTTGATATCGTCAACGTAGTTGCCCTTGCCCTGTGTAAAGCGGGCATCTTCAACCCGCTTTCTTGAGCTACCGAGGCCTTTTAAAGCCGCCTGGCGTTCTTTTATTGTTTCTTCTGCGGCGCTCATGCAACTGCCTCCGGTTGATTCAATTTTTCTGCAGCAGCTTGCACCGCCTTGACTATGTTCTGATAGCCGGTGCAGCGACACAGGTTACCTGCAATACCGAAACGAATATCTTCTTCAGTCGGATTTGGATTCTCCTCGAGCAAGCGATGCGCGCGCGTGATCATTCCCGGTGTGCAAAAACCGCATTGCAATCCGTGATGTTCTTTAAACATCTCCTGCAATACATGCAGCTTATCGGGGTTGCCCAGACCTTCAATCGTTGTGATCTCTTTGCCCTGTGCCTGAATGGCGAATAGAGTGCAGGACTTCACTGACTTGCCATCCATTTCCACGGTACAGGCACCGCAATGAGAAGTTTCACAACCAATATGCGGGCCTGTGATTTCCAGCTGTTCACGCAAAACATGTATCAACAGTTCGCGAGGTTCAGCCTCGGTGCTGACTGTCTGGCCGTTAACATTTAAAGTAATATTTGTTTTAGACATGTTTGTTGTTCCTGTTAGGCACGTGACCAGGCGTTATTAATAGCCTTTGCCAGAATGATGGATGCGGCATGCTTTTTAAACTCTGCCGGCCCGCGATTGTCATCGACCGGTTCGATCTGGCCCATGGCTGACTGCACTGCGTCTTTAATGGAAGCATCCGATACACCGTTGTTAACGAGATGCTGTGATGCCTCTTCGCAAAAAATCGGCGTGTCTGCAAGATTGGTCAGGGCGATCGATGCGTGACTGCATTTGTCGCCGTCTTTGCTCAGCAGCACAGCTGCCGCTGCGGTTGCATAATCACCGATTTTTCGCTTCTGTTTCTCGTACGCATAGCCGCCGGTGCAGGACGGGAAACTGATGGAGGTCAGAATTTCCAGATCGTCGCGAGCGGTAAAGTAGGCTGCTTCATAAAAGTCACGTGCTTTTACGGTGCGCTCGCCATCCGGACCGTGCAGCGAGAAAGTGGCATCCAGACACTGCATCAGTGCCGGCATATCATTGCCCGGATCACCGTTGGCTACATTGCCACCGATAGTGCCCATGTACCTGACCTGCGGATCAGCAATTTGCAGCGCCGTCTCGCGGATGATCGGAGCGCTCTTATGCAATTCTTCGTTGTCGATCAGCTCAGCCTGAGTGGTCATTGCACCAATGCTGATGGTGCCACCCGACACGGAAATGTTTTTCAGTGCGTCGATCGCCTGCAAATCGATCAGGTGTTCGGGGGTCGCCAGGCGCAACTTCATCATCGGGATAAGGCTGTGCCCGCCGGCGATCACCCGGGCGTCATCGCCAAGATCAGAAAGCAGGTTGACGGCAGCCGGCACAGAGTCTGGCTGGTGATATTCGAATTTTCCGGTGATCATGGTTCCCCCTCGCTGTTTAGAGTCCAACGACTTTAGCGAGATCGGCGTGCAACGGGAACCGTTCTTTCTGGCCTGCAGGTGCTATTTCACCAGAGAATCACTAACGACGTTCGTGAAATTGGCGCTAAACCTTTGATTAGTAGTGTTATTGTACAAGTGAGCTTATGTACTGGCAGTTTGCACTGACTCGTCAGAGGCCGATTCACTAACCATTTTAAGTACTTCACTGAGCCCGATAATGCGGTTTCTACTGACTGGAACACTGCTGAGCTGAGGGTAATTTTTGAACAAAAGCACGCCGGTTTCCTTACGCTTCTCAAAAGCATCCACGGCATCAATATTGACCAGATAGCTGCGGTGCGTCCGGTGGAAATTGACATCTGTGAGCTTTTGTTCAGCCTCGGTTATTGACCACGGGCAGAACAGCACACCGTCTTTTGTGTACAAATGGGTGTAGTGTCCATCCGCGCGAATAGCGGCAATCTGTGAATAGCTGAGAAACTCAATATTTTTATTTTTCTCAAACGGGATTTGCAGCCCGGGTTTGTCGTCTGGATTTGGCTCACCGGGTAAATCGGACAGGGGGGTTGCAGGTTCGACGGTGCCTGAACCATCGACCGTACTCTGAGTGAGAAAAGTCGTTGCTGCCAGCAGGAAAGTACCGCAGATAACAAAGGCTGCCACGGTCACAGAAATTGCCAGCGTATGATTGGCCATCGCGATGGGAACCGGCTGGAAATTCTCGTCCAGCTGAAAGGATGTACCCAGCATCGCAGTGAAGTGAACAGCGACCACCGCGAGTCCGAACACCACCGAACCGTAGACGATATTTTGCTTTGAACGACGCCCGTAGGCGACGCGAACAGCCAGAATGCCTGCTACGGCCGCAACCAGGATCGCGAGTACGATAGAAGTTAGCGAAAAGTGTGGAATAACCCCGCGAATGCCGAGCATGCCCACATAGTGCATTACCACGATGCCGACGCCTAAAATCACACCGGCCAACAATAACCGTGTTCGCGTGCGCGCTGAAAAGTGCAGCAGCAGCAGAGCCAGGCCCGCAACCAGAATCGCAATCAGTGCCGAGGCCAGAGTTTGCAGCGAGTCGTAGTACACCGGTGATGAAAACTCGTGCGCCAGCATCGCCACAAAATGCATAGACCAGATGCCACCGCCGAGTATGAATGCAGACATCACCACCAGCGCCTTGCGCTTTGATTCAGCGAGGTTGGCAATATTGTTTGTGATTGCCAAACCTGTGAATGCTGCCAGCAGTGATACCGCGATAGACGCTGCAACCAGAGAAATATTGTGGGAAGCCGCGGTCAGAATGGTGTTCTGCTCCAATACCTTTACGGATTATCAATCGAACGGTCGAACTATTCCGTCGATTTTATAGGATATTTCGGCAGGGTGCTTTTTTATAGCGTACATAATCGAACGCTTTACTGATTGATGACAGGCGCTTGCTTATGCCCGATAAGCAGGCAGAGGCGCACGATCCTGCAGCGCAATTACGCGCTTGAGCATTGTTTCGGTTAGCTCGGAACGTACACTTTTCATATCATCCTGTTCAAAGCAGTTATTCATTTCATGAGGATCTTCCTGCAGGTCGTAAAGTTCGTCCCAGTCTTCACCTTCGCGTAATGACATCCGATACCGGTCTGTTACGACAGTACGAATGCGCTGTGGGTCTTCAAATGCAATCATGGGTCGCTGGCTGTCTTCTTCTACGATAACGGCATCCGGCGGATTGCCATCAAAAAGATCGCGTCCCTGAATGCCATTGAAAGCTTGTATATTGGCTGCCTCAAGAATAGTAGGGGCAATATCAATAGAGGATGAAAGCTCGGAAGTGGCAATGCCATTGGCAGGATTGCGTGGGTCATGCCAGATGAAAGGCACTCTTATTAAACCCTGATAATGCAATAACAACTTTAGCATTAATCCGTGATCACCCATGTAGTCACCGTGATCGGTGGTAAACACAACAATGGTATTTTGAGATAATCCGGACTGTTCCAGTTGGGCAAGGACACGGCCAATGGCATCATCGATCATTGTTATCATGCCATACGTCAGTGCGATTATCGCCCGCGCTTCGCTTTCTGTTACAGCGAACGGATCCTGTGAGCTGCGTTTGTCAGTGCCTTCCGCCAGTGCTTTACGCATGCGTTGAATCGGCAGTGAGTCACCTGCACCAAAAGAAGCCGGCAGTGTCATTGATTCAGGATCGTACATGTTCCAGTACTTACCGGGTGGTGTGAACGGATGGTGAGGATCGGGAAATGACATCTGCATAAAGAACGGATTGTCGTTGCTACTGCGTTTACCCAACCAATCGCAGGTACGGTCTGCAATCCAGTTGGTTGAATACAATTCCTCCGGCACCTGCGTACGCCAGGCTTGTGGTGCATCAATACGGTTGTCTCCCAACGCGTTGCTTTTACCAGTAAGCTTGTCGAAGTCTGCACGTTGTTCCCGCGCCCATAACAAGTAATCACCACACGCCTGATCACCATGTCCTGCAGCAACTTCTACATGTTTGAAGCCGTAATAATCATCTTTAATTCGATCTGCTAATGGTGTCTTCCATTTGGGTGCAATTTCAAGATCGTAGTCTGTACTGTGACGATTGCGCTTATACGCATCGCGAAGCAAAGGCGAAGGGGTATGCTTGTTCGGATCATCAGTAAATTGATTGGTAGCTTCAAGTCCGGTGAAGTTTTGCAGGTGGGACTTTCCAATCAGTCCCGTATCGTAGCCGGCGTCTTTCAACAACTCTACAAAGGTTGTGTGATCTTGCGAAAGAGCTATACCGTTGTGCCGTGCACCGTGTGAAGAGCACATCCGACCAGTCATAATAGATGCTCTGTTCGGCATGCAAATAGGATTTGCCACATAGAAGCGATCCCAGCGCTTCCCAGCTGCTGCAATTCGATCAATATTCGGGGTTTGCACGACCGAGTTACCGTAGCAACCGAGGTGATCGGCGCGATGTTGATCGGTAATTATAAACAGGAAGTTGGGCTGTTGTGACATT
>CAYPDN010000123.1:7117-10006 GCA_964409445.1 uncultured Granulosicoccaceae bacterium | reverse complement strand
CTCAGACAATAATCAATGTAATGGATATGTAATGGCGTACTACCCAAACTATCGAATTTCCCTTTATACAACGTTCGTAGCAATGCAGCGTGTTTGGTTTCGATGTCAGCCTGCCATCTCATTTGTTATAAGAGTCACGCCGCGTTTGATGCAATTGGTTGTTTTCCGGGCGTTAGCAAAACTGTTTCGCATGGAAAGCGTTACCGCAACGGGAAACCTGGGGAAAATTGTAGGCAGCCCTATGGATGTCGGTATGTTTGGCGAATATTTGTCGACTGGCAATTTCTCACCTAAAACTTTAAATCACATGCTTGAGTTTTTTGCTCAAAGAGAATCTACCGGAACATTTATAGACGTTGGTGGCCACATTGGTCTTATGTCTATTCCGGTTGCAAGAAGTGGCGCAATAAACTGTATCGTTTTTGAGCCTGAACCACTAAACCACAAATTCCTGCTCGAAAATATTTCGAACGCAAAACTGGAAAACCAGGTCGATGTAAAAAACCTGGCTCTGTTTGACAAAGCCGGCTCTCTTGATTTTGAGGTAGCTGAATGGCACCACGGTGACCATAGAATTCGCAATACTGAGGAAGTTAGTGACCGGTCGTTCGACTACGCTCCATTTCGTGAGGACACCCGACCAATAGTGACTGTAGAAACACAAAAGCTGGATGATGCTGTGAGTCTTTCAACGGTATCAAGACCTTTGGTTGTTAAGATCGATACACAGGGATCTGAGGCACACGTGTTTAGTGGTGGAAATAAAGTTCTGAAAGCAGCCGATCTACTTGTGACTGAATTTTGTCCGTACATGATCACGCGAATGGGTGGAGATACTGAAACTGTACTGACCTTTCTTGAACAGCACTTTAACAAAGGATTTGTAAGCGGTAAGCACAATAAGAACGTGCCGATAGAGTATGTAGAAATAACAGAGGTCACTGACTATTTGCGTAATTTCGTAAGGCGAGCTAATCTTGATTTTGTAGATATCATTGTCACGAAATAACTTTGTTGATTGAGCTTGAAACGTAACTAGCGCGTAAAAGTAAGTCTCTATTATTCCTGATCTTTATCCTGATTTAGCTCAAGTGCGCTATTTGCAAGCACTCAAGTATTTCAACCCAGATTGAACATCGCACTCCCTCATGAGCTTCAGAGACCCCGTTGATAAATTCTCATGTTGTTCTGGTCATTATGTATGAATTTAATATGTGTAGAATAATTCTCTCCTGGATTAGCTCTCACAGTGCAATAAATCATAATACGAAGTATTCATTAACTAATTGCTTGCACTTGCAATATTGTTGGAACAATAACTCGTAATTCCTTGACCTAATCTTGATTCATTAATGATGTGCGTCTGTAGAGATCTTTCCACACAAACCTCAATGCCGTTCGGTAACTTAATGCGAAAAACCACCGCTATGGATTGCCTGTGCTCATGAAAACTAAATATGCTGTGCCTGCATATGCTGTCTCAATTATATTGATTCTCATTTTTCTGTTAATCAACAGTGTCACGGGGGTGCGGGGTACAGACCAGTATTGGTATACGGCAAATACAGAAACGCTTATGCGTAATGAACCTCCAATCACTAATTTTCGTTTTCCCGGAATGCTGTTAAGAGAAAATATTGCAGATCCCGTTACGCACTTTACACATAATGGCCCACTTTTATATATCAATAAATATTTAGGCACATTGATGAAAGGTTCTGTAGTGAGTGCCTGGAAATATTCGAACATATTTTGGTGGTTGGGAGCGACGCTGCTACTGTATCTGACACTAATAAAGTTGACGGAAACTAATGTCGCAGCACTTGGTGCTTTGCTGTACCTCACCACGCCAATTGTTTTATGGCAAGCTGCTAATTTTTTACAAGAGATGTGGCTAAGCTTTTTGGCCGCCGCATTTCTTTATGTTACTTGTACTATTAAATATGGCCGTATGAGTCTCTGGTTTTGGCCGCTGCTTATTTTTGTGGGCACAGTGTCTCATCCATTTTTTCTATTGACATCAGTTTTTATTGTGGTGGCTGGTTTTTATTACCGTAGAAATTACTATTCAATGTTCTCTATGTGCGTAGCATTGATATTGGCGATGGTATTTAAGGATATGCTGTTTCCAAGCTCGTTTCCGCCCGATATTAAGACTATTATCACTAGTACAATTCCTGGAGAAACAAACCTGCATTGGCAGTTTGACGATAATGAAGTTGCTGTAAGTCGCGAATTAATGACTGCCAAGTTCTCAGAGGCAGTCAAAAAACAGTTTTTTACGTTATCCGCTATGCCGCTAACGCTAGTCACAAATGGAGGCATTGCGGCTATGCTGATTTTGCTGGTGATTAGTCGATTAAAGTTAGACAGGGTTTTGACTTTTACAATTTACAGCGTAGCGGCATGGGGCGCGATGATTGTGCTATTGCAAAATCAACCGCGGTATCAATTACTGATATTGCCAGCCCTGATTACATGTGTTGTGGTGCTGCTCGGTAAACTACCCCGGCCATCGCTTCATAAGTATTTGCTGATTGCTGCTACCGTGTTGTTTTTTGTCGCTGATGTCTATTTATTACAGAAAGTCAGATCAGACATACAACAACATGAAAAATTTAATCTGGCCGTCACCGAGGCATTGTCAAATTTACCTGCAGATAAACGCTATGCTGTTATTGATACGGAGCGTGATATTCTGAAGCTTGTTATTGTCCGACTCGCTCCCGCTACTGGTTTAATGATTGATCCACGATACATTCAATCGAACAATCTGAAAAAAGTGCTGGCACTCTACCGTCCGGACTATGTGTTGACGAGCACGCCAGAATTACTAGAAAACCTTGAGCTTGATCTCCGTTCAGTTGGCCAGGGCACATCGCCCGAGTC
>CAYPDN010000123.1:4680-7017 GCA_964409445.1 uncultured Granulosicoccaceae bacterium | reverse complement strand
CCAGTAAATACTCGATCAATGACGGACTGAAATTTTAATGGTCG
Source organism: uncultured Granulosicoccaceae bacterium (assembly GCA_964409445.1). GTDB lineage: Bacteria > Pseudomonadota > Gammaproteobacteria > Granulosicoccales > Granulosicoccaceae. Next base: position 6,973 of record CAYPDN010000123.1, on the reverse strand, counting down.
GCAAGCTGGATAAGCTGGAAGCGTTGCGGGGTGCTGCTGCCCTGTACGTTGTTTTTCATCACACCATTCCCTACGATACTCAGCTGCTAAGTTTGCCAGTTGGGCACCTAATGAGATTTGGACAGGAAGCCGTCATTTTGTTCTTCCTGTTGTCTGGCTTCGTAATAAATTACTCATTTAAGCTGTCACAAAATAAGAAATTCGGCAACTACTTCGCCAAGCGATTTTGCCGTATTTACCTCCCACTGTTGCCAGTAATGTTTATCTCCTATCTCACCGAGAGCTATGAAGCCGGAAGGCTTCTGGGGCCAGACTTGCCATCATTGATCGGTAATCTGTTCATGTTGCAAGACTGGGCGGTCGCCAATCCAAACGTTATTGTTGATCCCTATATGGGTAATGGTCCTCTTTGGTCACTCTCGTATGAGTGGTGGTTCTATATGCTGTTTTTTCCAGTATCTATGGTTCTAACGAATACTCGCTATGCGAATGCACTTGTATTTTCCATATCAATCGCGGCTGCCGCTGTCTACATTTTCTACCCACAATACCCCGTACGAATTCTTATGTATCTCGCGATATGGTGGGCAGGTGCATACGTAGGTGCTCTGGTTCTGGAAGGGCAACACAGAAAATTTAAGGCATTACTACTCCCGTGTGGTGTGCTGGCCACCATTGCGGGATTATTGACAATAAATGTGTATCTGCATATAAGCACCACAGAAGATCAGTTGTTCTACGGAATCCATCCGTTTAATGAGCTCAGGCATTTTATATTCTCACTATTGGCTATTATCTTTGGGTGGGTTTGGCTGCGTTCCGGTTGGCGTTTTTACAATTTCACGCTTCACCATTTCCGTTTTTTCGCGCCAATATCCTACGTGATGTATATTGTTCATGATCCGTTAATGCGAGGTGCTACCTACTTGTCTTTCATAGGGAATGACGTGCTTCGCTGGCTCAGCTATTTTTTTGTGATGTTGCTGGTGTCCTATCTGATCGAAATATTGTTCTACCCTGCAATGAGAAGATGGTTGCAACCCAGGGTGGAGGCGTTGTTTGCCAGGTGAATTTATCGGTGTACAAATCTATCTTTTTATCTTGCTCAATCGTTATGTTAAATTTACTGCTTTTAAACTTTTCAGGAGTATGGTTGGTGCAGCACGGTAGGGGTAAATGACAATATTAGTTCTGGCTCCACACCCAGATGATGAGATTCTTGGTGTAGGTGGAACAATGGCTCGACTGTGTGCTGAAGATCATAAAGTTGTCGTTGCTGTGGTAACGGGATTTGGTGTAGATCCCCACCCTTTTCTAAAAGCGGAGGATGTTGTTACTGCCAGGGAGGAGTGTAAGCGTGCAAATGGACTAATCGGTGTTTCTGAAGTGTTGTTTGCTGACTTGCCTGCAGTTAGCTTGGATTCGACTCCTGTCTGGCAAACTAACAAAGTGGTTCAGGAAATAATTGAAGAAGTCAATCCAGATCAACTGTACCTTCCATTCCCGCTCGATTTGCACAAAGATCATGCTGCTGTTGCCTATGGCGCTTATGTTGCGGCCAGACCCTATCTATCGCTTGGAAGACAAATAAAACGCGTATTATTTTACGAAACACTGACTGAAACCCATTTATCGCCGCCGTATTTGGATGCTGGGTTTCAGCCTAACCTTTTTGTTGATATTAGTGATCATTTAGATGCAAAGCTAGCTGCAATGCGTGAGTATAAGTCACAGATTCAAGGCAACGATCTGCCGCGATCTGAGAAAGGCTTAACGGTACTGGCCAATTTTCGTGGGATGCATGTTGGTGTAGAAGCTGCCGAAGCTTTCATTATTTCCAGAGAGTTGATTTAACTCCTCTTTGGTAGATTCCTGTGTATCTATACGTAAAGAATGGAATAGACAAAGTTGCTGCGTTTGCAGTATTACTTTTTTTGTCTCCTGTTATGTTGACGGTGATGCTAGCGATATTGGTTACAGACGGTCGCCCGATATTTTTTCGGCAAACCCGCGTAGGCCATAAAATGGAAGAGTTTAATTTGCTTAAGTTCCGAACAATGACAGTGAATGAAAAACGGGACTTCAGCCAGGTACTTGATCCTGGCAGCGTTGAGATTACAAGGATCGGCAGAATATTGCGGCGTTTAAAAATTGATGAGTTGCCGCAGCTTATAAATGTTCTAGTCGGTGATATGAGCATAGTAGGGCCAAGGCCGCCATTGCCTTCGCTCCTGGATGAAATGAACAAAGCCCAGAAGCAACGCTTCGATGTTCTACCGGGTTTAACCGGCCT
>CAYPDN010000123.1:0-4580 GCA_964409445.1 uncultured Granulosicoccaceae bacterium | reverse complement strand
AAATGAACAAAGCCCAGAAGCAACGCTTCGATGTTCTACCGGGTTTAACCGGCCTTGCTCAGGTAAATGGCAACATTCATATAAACTGGCAGTCACGCTTTGAGTATGATTTGTACTACGTAAAGCATGTGTCTTTGTTTTTGGACCTCAAAATTATTCTTAAAACAATACTGGTGGTCATATTTGGAGAAGAGAAATTTAAGGGAAAATCCAATAATTGAGGCGAACATGCAGCAACATAGCGTGAGTGATAAACCGAGAATAGTTCTGGTTGGAGCAGTCGACAGCACAGCACAGACTTTGAGTAAGCTGGTAGAGCATCAGGCAAACGTTGTAGGTGTGTTCGGCTATGAGTCGGAAAATACAGATCATGTCAGCGGATACGTCGAACTTGCGGGAATTGCAGCTAGCAATGGCTATAGTTATTTCCCATTTAAAAAAATCAATTCAGAGGCTGATAGAATACGCTCGCTCAAGCCTGACTACGTTTTTGTTGTAGGCCTGTCGCAGCTAGTGTCAGCCGAGATATTGGCTATACCAAATAAATGTTGTATTGGTTTTCATCCTACATCTCTGCCTCGCGGACGGGGAAGGGCTCCACTCGCATGGCTTATTTTGGATGAGCAGAGTGAAGGTTCTGCAACGTTCTTTGTACTCGCTGATGGAGTTGATAATGGTGCTATTGTTGCGCAAAAAGGCTATTCGGTTTCCGAAAAGGATGATGTTGCTTCTCTGATCAATAAATTGATGCTTGCTATGGATTCTGCGCTGGACGAACTTTTACCGTCCATATACTCGAACAGTCTCAAATTTTTGACTCAGGATGAATCTCTGGCAACTTATTATGAAAAAAGATCGCCGGATGATGGCTTAGTGGACTGGAATCGTTCTGCTGATCAGATAAATCGACTAATACGTGCAACAACAGATCCTTATCCTGGTGCTTATTCTTTTGCTAACGATCAGAAAATTACGATTTATGCTGCGGAAAGATACAGCGATCAGCAGGTAATTGGGGTTGTAGGGCGAATTGTATTGGTGCTTGATAAAGGGTCTTTTGTTGTTCAGTGTGGTGAGAATCTTTTAAAAATAAATAAATATGTGACCACAGATGAATGGGGGCCTCGAGTTGGCGCAACATTGGGCTACTCGTCCGAGTCAGAAATATATCGTTTGAAACAACGTGTGGATAAGCTCGAGCAACTATTGTTGAACCGCCACACTACATTGGAATAATCATGCTGCAAGAACGAGTAGATGTCCTGGAAATGTTGCGTTGTCCTAAGTCAGGCAAGTCGCTTGAGCTGGTGGATAATTACCTGGTCGCACAATCAAGCGAAGAGGACTTGAAGTACGAAGTTATCGATGGCTACGCTGTGTTAGTTGATTTTGATAATAGTGTTCTAAAAAAAGAGGATGTCCGATCGGTTTCTTCTGTTATTGAAAGAAGGTCATATTTCGGAATATTAGGGTTTGTTAAACGCTTAGTTTCTCCTCCGCAAGTGGTCACGGCTGAAAATGTCGAGAAAATTATGAACTTATTGTTTAAAAGCAATGATCATGCGCAGGTACTAATTGTCGGTGGAGGATCAATTGGGCAAGGCATGCAACCATTGTATGATGATCCAAGAGTAGCCCTTGTATCGTTCGATATTTATGCATCTCCCTCCGTTCAGTTTGTCGCGGACGGCCATAACATTCCATTGCCTGATAGCAAGTTTGATTTGGTGATAGTTCAAGCTGTATTGGAGCATGTGCTTGAGCCGGATAAAGTAGTTGCAGAAATACACCGTGTATTGAAAAGTGAGGGGATTGTATATTCTGAAACGCCTTTCCTTCAGCAAGTACACGAGGGAGCTTATGACTTTACCAGGTATACGGAAAGTGGCCACCGTTACTTATTTAGGAAATTTGAGTTGATAAGGTCTGGCGTTACCGCGGGCGCAGGAACTCAGTTGCTATGGACGTTGGATTTTTTCTTCCGTAGTCTTTTTAGATCTTACAGGGTGGGTAAAATTGTAAAACTATTTTTCTTCTGGTTGCACTACTTTGATAAGGTAATTCCAAATAGCTACAACATTGATTCAGCTAATGGCGTTTATTTTTTAGGGAAGAAACAAAACCTGGCTATTAGCCCGAACGAGATAGTGGCTCATTATAAAGGCTGGCAACAACGGTAACGATGTAATTTCTGCGGCGATTAGGTAAGAGTTAAGTGGCTCTTGCCAAGCATTAGCGTTTTTTCTCACTAATACAAAAGATAAATGGAGAAAATAAACGTATCGCAGGTAGCCTAAAAAGTTTTAATTCGAAAATAGAAATCAATTTTGTTAGCCGGGAAAGCCACAGGTAAATTAGTCTTTTTACGGAACTGGATTCATCATTTATGCACGCCGCCAGCACACCATATTCGGTAGAACATAAGTAGCTAGATTTTCTAACAACTACATCTGCATCTTCATGTCCTTTCTTAAGCGCTGCTAAATCATGTGGGTTGTGTAGATCATAGACATCTTTATTCAGTTTTCGAGTCAAATAGCCAATGGTTCCATTCATGTTTGGTATGATCGTGAAAATAGTACCGGTAGGTTTTATGAATACAGCTAGTGCTTTTATTGTTTCTGACAGATCGTCAAAGTGCTCCACTACGCCGAAACTAATCAACAGATCGAATTTGCCTATCAACTCTTCAGGTGGCTCGAATAAATCTGCCTGAATAGTCGAGATTTCAACTTCTTCGATCTTTGCTCTTTCTTCCAGTTCTTTGCACCCGGCTTCGGCGTAGTCAAGGCCAGTATAGCTACATCCGGGGTACTGCTTAGCTAAAAAAGGAAGCCATTGAGATCCACCAGCACCAATTTCTATGATGGATTTATTTTGTAATCCGATAGAAGAAATTTGTTCTAGTATTTGGTTGTTAATGTGGCCATGGAATCCACTTATTGTCATGGTGCTAGATATTGGAGAACCATATTTTTGATTCCAATATTCATTCGTTGTTAGTCGATTGTTTGTCACAGTAATATCCAATAAAAATTAAACATGCTTTTGCAGTAGCACTATTCACTCAATTGCAGTTGGCTTCTCAATGTCTGAAATAATATTTTTCAAAGCTTGTGGGCTACATATTGGTTATAGTTGTACTAGGAATTTGACTCGCTTACTTGCCCGAGTTGTTTCCTTTGGCGGATTAAACAAAAAACAAAAAGTATATTGGTAGATAAGTACATCGGTGTTGAGGCAAGAATAATTCCTCCGTAGGAGTACATTGGTGACAGAATTAGACTAAATACGACCTTCATTGATAGTGCAATTATTGCACTTATTAGAATAATATTGAATTTTCTGATGCTAATAAAGAACTGAGCCAGCACAATTCCCGCAAAATAAAATGGAAATTGTAGTACTCCGATTCTTACTGCTGTTGAGACGGATGCTGAATCTTCAGCGGTAAAAGCGCCTCTTTCCAATAAAACTCTTACCAACTGTGGTGTGATGAGCCATGTTATTACAGCTGCTACAAGCCCGGTAGCAAATAAAATTAAGCCCCATTGAATAGCTAGCTTTGAATGGTTATTAGTGTTTCTCTCTGAGTTTGAAAGTACCGGGAGAATAGCACGTCCTACAGCAGTGGCTCCCAGAGTTAAAAACAAAGAGAGAATTCTTGTCGAGTATCCAAGTCCTGAAGCATTGCCAGTGCCTAGTGTTGAAGCGATGTATATTCCTACTGGATCGACAAAGCTCATAATTATATGTGCCAACAGGACTACGCCAATGTTTTGTTTTAACATTGTCCATCCTGGTGAACTGAACGAGAAGGTTGGCTTGGTCGATATTTTGGCGGATTTTAGTAAGAAAAATAGACCAATTGTTTGCATGGAAAAGCCGACCACGGTTCCCCAGAGCAACGGATCTATTGTCTGTGAGATGGGCCATAATAAGACAAAAACAGTGAGAACCAGGGACGGTATTACTTCAAGCAAAGTGTTGGTGTGGTGTTCCTCGGCTAGTAACATGGCGCTGAAGGCGGCTGATATCAAACCTAGACTTGCAAGTGGTGCGAATCCTAGTGCGAGTTTTTGAACTTGTTCGCGATTTTCTAAAGTCCAGTTCGATGATAGTGCTTCTAGTGCGTAGGGAAACAACCAGATCAGGATAAGTGCAGTCAAGCCTGAAAAAACTAGTGTAATACCAATAAATTGCTCTTTGAAATATTGCTTTTCCGGTGGTTCTAATTTGTGAACTAGCGGTACATAGACGGTGTTAATTACAGCTGCGAAAATTCCTGGTAGCCAGACTGCGAACGTGAAGGCCAACACGAACAGATCAACCAATTCGCCTATGCCAAATTTATAAGCGATAGCAACTTCTTTTGCAGCGCCGGCGATTTTTCCTATAAAAACAAAAATTGATACCAAAAATAGTCCGCGGACAATTCTTTTGTGATCTTTGTCAACACTCTGAAGATGATGTATGTATTTCTTCATATCTGAGAACATCTGGAGTGGTATTGCGTCGTTAAATGTGTATTAACTGAAGGCGCTACTGGCTAGCTTTTCCGAGGTAACACTAAGTTGATA
>CAYPDN010000122.1:0-10200 GCA_964409445.1 uncultured Granulosicoccaceae bacterium | reverse complement strand
TGGTAACAATTATATGATTCCTGTCGATGCAAAGCTTGCACATCAAACTGATCTGGCATTCGAAGCGGTAGAACTTGAACAGATACTTGCAGTGGTCGAAGAGGCCTCAGAACTGGGTGTTGTAATTCTCGACGCCTGCCGCGACAACCCGTTTATTAATTCAATGCAGTTAAACTCTTCCACCAGATCACTGGCTCGCGGCCTAAAACCAGTTGAGCCACGACGCGGTGTACTGGTGGCATATGCAGCAAAGCATGGCACAGTTGCACTGGATGCTTTGGATGGTCGTCAGCGACACAGTCCGTATACACAGGCATTACTGGATCATCTACCCACAGATGATCTCGACATCAGCTTGATGTTTCGTCGCGTAAGCGATCAGGTATGGGACACGACCGGTGGTCGTCAGCTCCCCTATATATACGGAAGTCTCCCTGGCAACGTAGTCGCACTGGTAAACTCAAAAGAAAGTAGCTAAGTAAAAACAGATTGTTAAGGAGAAATTAATGAGACTATCGCTGGTTATCTCAATTTGGATTGGAATATTGTTTTCCGCTAATACTACCGCACAGGGTGTATCAGAGAGGTATATGTTTGTTGTTGATGGCTCCGGGAGTATGTGGGCTGAGGTCGAGGGCAAAACAAAAATCACCGCAGCGCGGGAGGTGATGAACAAACTGGTAGATGACCTGGAAGATGATGTAGAGGTCGGTCTTGTCAGCTACGGTCATCGTCGCAAGGGCCTGTGCGATGACATAGAAACACTAATTCCGCTTGGCCCGCTCAATCGTGCAGCGATCAAGTCCGCAGTAAACAACATTACGCCAATAGGTAAAACACCCCTCAGTGCCGCAGTGATTAAGGCAGCAGACGAGCTGCGATACACTCAGGAGCGAGCAACTGTGGTACTTGTCAGTGACGGCCGCGAGACATGTAACATGGACCCCTGTGCAGTGGGCGATGAACTGGAACGCACCGGTGTAGATTTCACCACTCACGTAATCGGCTTCGACGTAGCAGAGGAAGGTGATCGGGCGCAACTACGGTGCCTCGCTGAAAATACCGGTGGAGTATTTCTGGCAGCGGCAAATGCTGAGGAGCTAACGGTTGCACTACGACAGGTTGCTGCAGAAGTAATGGCACCACCCTCTGACGGGTTCTCAGGTGTTTTCAGTTACCCCGGAACGGTAACAGCGGCACAGGTATTTAAGATCAGATGGCAGGGAACACCGGATGCGACCAATGACAAGGTAAGGATTATGGCTGGTGGTAACAGCATCAAATCGCAAGTCAAAGCATCTGATGAAGTAACCGACGAATCAACATTCGTAGCCCCCAGTGACCCCGGTAACTATCAGGTACAGTACTGGAGTCATGCAGATCGCGCCGTGATACACAGTGAACCACTTGTCGTTGTCCCAGGTCAGTTCTCGTTCGACTTTCCGGCTTCAGTACCAGCTGCGCAATCATTTAAAATCAAATGGAGGGGAACACCGAATGCCAAAGGGGATCGGGTCAGCATAATGGCAGGTAAAAAGCTCCAGTCCGACATACAGGTATCAAAGACAAGCAATAGCGAGGGGAGCTTTGTAGCACCAGCCAAGCCCGGCAACTATCAGGTTAATTACTGGAATCAGGCAAATCGGACAGTGCTACACAGTCAGCCGTTGCAGGTAACCCAATGAGTTCCATTTAGATATTTCCCGGACAATATCGGCATTTTGATAGCTTCACTGTAAATCGCAGTGAAGGTTTAATCAGCAACCACCAGAGTTGTGGAGAAAGTATAGATTGGCACTGACCTCCTGCTCGCTTGATACCCGCCGAGTGAAAGTTGCGGGAGCAACACCTTTGGTATTTGTTGAGCCACCCGCCAATATTCGATTTCCGTTCATTACAACCGGATCGACGCCGCAAACGCTTTGTCAAAATAGTTGTCTATGTAGTATTCCTATTTCGTAAACAGAGTGAGTTGTACCGTGCATCCGTACCCAATATTTTGCACACTATTGATTCCGTTGCTGTTGGCAATCAGCGCAAATCCAGCGTATTCCCAGGCCAATACAGCGCTCGAATGCATCGCCGCCCCTGCACTACCTCCACCACCGGGCAACAGCATCAGGGTTAGCACCGAGCAGGAACTCCAGTGGGCAGTCGGCAGCATAGAAGACAACACCACAATAGTCATTGCGCCGGGAACCTACAACCTGAACCACACGATCTCAATCGAAGCTGACAACGTGACGATAAGAGGCGAACTCGATGACTGCGACTCAGTGCAGTTAGTTGGGCCGGGAATGCGAAATCAAAACTACGGCGATACCCGGCATGGCATCTGGATCAATGCCAGTAACACGCTAATTGCAAACCTGACTGTGGCGGAATTTTTTTTCCAGACAATTGCTATTAATGGCACTGCGCAGTCACCACATATTTACAACGTCCGCATGATCAACCCGGGAACACAGTTTGTAAAAGCCAACCCGATAGCATTTGGAGAAGGGGTCGACAATGGCATCGTGGAGTACAGCATCATGGCCTTCACTAACGGACCACCAGTCATCGATCGCAATGGCGGCGGAAGCGGCTATACCAACGGTGTTGACGTACATGCCGGAGCTGACTGGAGAATAAGCAATAACCGTTTCAGTAACTTTCATACACCAGACACCTCAGACAACCTGACCAACCCCGCAGTACTGGTGTGGAACGGTGCCAGCGGCACAATAACCGAAAATAATACATTCATTGATGTTGACCGTGCAGTTGCCTACGGTTTGATTGACAGAACCCACGACCATCAGGGCGGAGTCATTCGCAACAATATGATCGTACAGTCACCTGGGCTATTTACCGCTGAGCGCAGAACAAAATTCGATGCCAGTATCATTGTATGGTCTCCCGGCACACGAGTTTTACACAACACGATCCTGAATAACGGCAATGCGCCTTACGCAATTGACTTGCGTTGGGATGCCGGAACAACAGAAGTATCCAACAATCTGGCTGATGCTCCTGTCCGACACCGACAGCAAATTCCCTTTTCATCAAGTAACAACATAACCAGCGCTAACACAAACTGGTTTGTTGACCCACCCAGCGGCAATCTGAGATTGCGCTACGGGCGGACTTCACTACTCGACAAAGCCCAGAGACACGAATTAGCACAATACGATATAGACGGCATACTCAGATCTGTTGATTCAAGTGTAGTCATTGGTGCGAGTGAACTAATATCAGAGCTGGAAGTTGGTAACGCGAGCAGCGGTGGAGATAAAGGCGGAGGTGCGATCGCAGCACCGATACTTGCCTGGCTGTTGCTTGGTGCAATCTACTTGCGATCGCGGGTTACGGTAACTTAGACGCTATATTCTATTCAACCAGGATTGACATGTAGACCAGACTATCCAGAACAGTTTAGCGCCCAGAGCTGCTACTAAAACAAAAACACAGCCCCGCAACATATTATCGGGAGTGATAATGAGCTCTTCGAAAAACCATTTGCGAATGCACAGCCAACCGATGTAGACAACCAGTGTAGAAGCGACCGCAGCCTCGATACAGATGGCCTGCCTGATTACCGCACGCTGTCTGATACTCTGTTTGTCTGCGTGGGTTTGGTCGGTAAGGCGCACTGACCGCAACACACAAAAAACAGTGTAACTGAGCCTTGGAACTAACGGACTAAAACTGCTCATACAACCCTATTTATTCTTATTCGCCCTGAATTTTTAACGTCATTTAGGCGGTTTGTCAATACATAAGAAGCAGAAAAAGCTAAAGTTTAAAGGTAACAAAACAGATATTTCTATCCTTTACTACTTAAAATCGTTGGCAAGCTTCATATATTGTGCGCACAGTTAAACTCATCCATTTGAAGTCGTTTCAACCTGCTCAGCCACATATTCTATGAGCTTTCCAGAGTCCACATGGTAGTTGTTGTAGACAACCGTCCCTTTGGGATCAATCAGAATTAACCACGGTGTACCACCGGTAAAATACTCGACCATCGTAACAGGGCGCGCATCAGTTTCCGGGTCACCGGGATCGTGCCCCATAACTATGGGTAATTCATAGCGCAACTGCAATTTACGTACATCCTCAACCGTATTGGTCTGGTGACCTTCGAAAACAGTTTGTATCGCAGCTATAGCGACATCCGGATGGTCATGAAAGCGCTCGGAAAAGGCTTGTAACGTGGGGAATCCACTGCGATGACATCCCGGACACCAGTCCTGAAAACATTTTAAGAACACCCATTTCCCGCGCGACTCTATAACCGAAAAATGTCCCGGGTCGCCATTTGCGTCAATCCAGTAATCAAGCTTTATCTCAGGTGCCTCGCGTCCTTCTATTCCCCACCTGATGCCATTTGAGGTTTGCGCCCGAGCTGCAGTCGCAGCGAGCCCTGCACCGATAGCAACTCCAGCCGCAGTTTTCGCCATTAACTTCCGCCGATCCGGGTTCGTTGGGGGTGTAGTCAGATTCATTTTGAGCACCTGATGGACGATCCCTTAATTTAAATTATCCAGGAGAAAATACACAGATATATCAGAGCTAACGTGCTGTCGGGGGATTTGATTGCATCTGTGCTGTGGACTGAGCAAATTGTGTACGGACTCGCGTACCGCGCAGCACCGGATACACCGGCGCGACATAATCGGTAGTAATGTCAATAGCACTACGTTGCGTGGCATCACTACAAATGTGGGAACATAACTTCCATCAGGTTCAAAATCTTTGTATTCCTGTGTAGTTGTGTATTGCCAATCAGTGGCGTCTGCGCCGAAGCTGAGCGGCAGCCAGGAAAGAAGTCAGTAACAACAGTTCAAGCGACTGAATCGAACCACCACCGTCGCTCTCTGTCTCCAATTCCGGAGCAGCATTAGTCGTAAGGTCAGCGTCTGGCACCGCTAACTTTGCTAATTGGTTTGCGTCGTAGTCGGCACAAAATGTAACCGGCCCGGTCAGTTGTAACCGCGGTTCATCGTCGCCGCCAGTCGAGACGATAGACATATCACCAGAACCCTGTGCCATATTCATAATCAACGTCGCGGCCTCAGCGCCGATCAATGTATGTTCAAACGGTACCCCATAACGTTTTCCCTCGCTCCACAGGCCATTGAAACTTCCAATGAAGTGGCTGACGTCGGGCAATAGTGATGCGTCAGTTTCGTTCCAGTCACTATGGCTACCTGCAGACAACAGTACCGATCCCTCACCAGCTTCAGCGCTGACATTGTAGGATAGTACAGCTGAAGTCACTGTAGCAGGCACGCTGGATAAATCGAATTGCAACATTGTCGACCGACCACTGTCACTAAGCAGCAGATCGCCAGTGTTATTAATTTCATTCGACTCAACAGTGATGGCACTTACAGGTCGCAGAGAAATCACGCCGTCACTACACTCGTTTGCAACAAGTTGATTGGCGGGTATCTGATATTGCGGCGTTGGTGCAGGTACCTGACTATCCGGGTCATCAATGTTTGTGTTATCGGTCTCAGCGCTAGTGCTGTCAGTCTCAGCATTCACATCTATATTTTGGTCAGGTATTGGTGGCGCTAAGTTAGCAACAACTACTTCGTCACCAGTCCATGTTGACTGAGGAGCATTGGTAAAAACCGCATCGTTAAAATTAACGTCGTCGTATTTGAATAGAACAAACCGATCTATCACATGACCTCTGGATCGACCGGATATTTCCACCGTGTGTTCACCCGCGGTAAAGTGCTGCCGAATCAATTCCCCAACATTGTCAACGGTTACCGTCCTCCAGGTCCAGTCACCCACATTGTTCATAAAAGCCTTGGTCCAGCCAAAGAGTGGTTGCTCACCGTCGACGTTGCTGCCCGTTGCAAATCTCACCCATGAGTCGTTTGCTTCAGTGCCGTTGGTACCTTCCCCAATAAAACTGCGCCAGCGGAATTCGTAGTTGCCCGGTGTGTTGATTGTGAAGTGGTAGGTAAGTGTTCCTTCCCCGGCGCTCCCCCTATTATTATTGTTAGCACCAGTCCACTCGAGGTGCCCACTTCCACGAAAATCTGCAAATTCGTTTGACAGGTGCCAATCCGGAACTGCGGGTACACTTTCCACCTCCACAAACAGCCGTCCGTTCTGCTCATGAAATACAGTTTGCGCAATAGCATGGTTACTGTTCAGCAGCAGGGTGACTGAAAGAAAGGTCAGGTATAAAAATCTATTCATCATAATTCCGGACTTCAGCAGGATCAGCAGGCTGCAACCATCACAAAAAGACGCAGGCCAACTGAACGGACTCGAACTCAACTTGGCGGCAAATAGTGCGGTTAGCTTTAATATGGCGCGCTTGTAGCCTGATTTTTAGCCGATTTATCAGTGTGAGCTTTTCTGAAACCGCTCAATTTTTCGGGGCGGACAAATCTCGGAAAAGAGATATAGATGTCAACGCACATCGAGAACGAACTAGCCTTTTAATACTCTGGAAAATGCCCCTGCTCCCTTTTCTTCCACCGCGTGCCCCGGAAACGTTGCGAGTAGCATTCGATAGCGCATTTGAGCCTCAGTGATATGACTGTATTCAGCAATCAACTCTCGAATCGGTCCGCCCAGCCTCTCAAGCCCGGAGACAAAAGCCAAAATCACTCCCAACTCAAGGCGACCTTCAATCACTAACCACCCGCCGAAACCTATGACACCAAATGGACCGAGTGCAATCAACAAATTCACTATTGTCTTCATGACATTTTTACTGATTAAAAATCGCTTTCTAATGTTTAGTATTTGATCGGTCAGGGATAAAAATGTTGACGGAGGCTCTTTGCTCAGCAAATCCTCTTCTGCATTGTCTACAATAAAAGCACCCAATTCCCTGGTCTTAAGCGCTTTATCTCGCGACAACTGGTTTAGCCGTTTTTGAAAATAAGGCACGATGAAAAACTGAGGTGAATAAAGCACCAGAGCAATCGCTGCAACCTGAGGCTCAACCCAAAACATGTACCCAAGGATAGATATAAGTGTCCCCGCCTGTAACAGCGGCCCTGAAATTGCCGAACCGGAAAACCCACCTAACTTCTCTACCTCGCTACTTAACATAGATACAACAGCGCCCTCATCCACCTGATCTTCGATGTTCTCTTTCGGCAGCAATTTGGAGGGAGGAACCACGGTGTAAATACAATAGTAGACAGACGCACGCAGCGAGTGCACGATTCGAGCTGATATAAACCCCCTTTGTATTTTCATCCAGGTTTTTAACCCTGACGCAAGTAGCAATGCCAGAAGATAGTAGAGAGCAAGTTCCATCAGTAAATCTGTGTTTTTCTGCGCGATAGCATCATCCAGAACACGTCGCTGCAACTCAAGCGGTACCGGTGCCAGTGGCAACAGACATAAAGTCAGAATCACAACCAGTATTTGTTGTTTGAGTGAATTATTAAATATGTAGCGATAAACTGACTGAGGCATCAACAGGCTTCTGGTGTTGCGGGACAGCTATTGTAGGCAACACCGATTGGCATCTCAATGAGTTTAGTGTTCGTCACACAGACAATTATTCCGCGCGCGGACTGACTGCAAATCAAATCGTACCGGTCTCCGCAGAGTCATAGCTGAACTCTGAATCGCTGTATTAGCGGGACCCGATTCGATTATTAGCAAGGCAACATAGGGACAACATGAACATGCACATCAGAGAGGCGGCAATACCGCTTTGCAATTAAACAAAAGTCGCGTGTGTGTCCGGGCTTGAGCAGTGAAGTTTAACGCTAGCGACAAAATCCAGAATCGTTGTACACGGCGAAGAACCTGTCTGCGATATGATTTTCGCCAGCCGAGTTTGGGTGAATTAAATCAACCAACATCATGGATGGTCTGAATCCAGTGCGAACATCCACAATTTTTACACGTGGATTACTGAGTTGAGCTACATACGCTTCAAGTTGATCACCCAGTAATGCCACTCTGACCTCAACCGATGCATCTCCAAGCCATGGAATAAGGTTCGCGACTAATACGGTAGGCGTCGAATCGGCTGCAAGAGCTATGGAAATTATCTGATCAATCTCACCAATCGTTTCACTGACACTTTGATTTCCCTTCATATCATTAGAGCCGATATGCAACAGCACTACGTGTGGCTGATAGCGGTCTACAGTGACACTTATACCTTCGTTGTTACCAGCATCGTCGTTATGTCCGTAAAGAATATGATCTGCTCTGTGTCCGCCATAGCCCTCGTGTGGTGAAACAAAGGTGTTGTGATTAAAATTTCCAGTCTGTGAACCTGTCATTTGGAATTGGCAGGAGTTGGCGTCCAGCATCTCGGTAAAAGATTTACGGTATGACGCTGCCGAGACTCCCCTGACGCCATGCGTTATTGAATCACCCACTGCCATTATTCGAGTAATACCAGGAACAAGAACAGGAACAGCAGCAGGAACAACAGGAACAGAAGTTGGTTCCATTACCGCAGGTGTCGAGCTGCCTGAACTGCTGGTTACAACAACACAGGAGCCATTGTTCTCCCATCCCCAGCCATCGCCATCTATGTCGGAAGCTGGCGAGGCACATATCGTTGGCCCGTCTTCAATGGCAACGCTAACAGTACTATGGTCATCAGTAGCAGATACACCGGGAATCACCATACAGCTGTTATGGTTTTCCCAACCCCAGCCGTCACCGTCAGGGTCCAAAGCGGAAGAGCTACAAGCAGGCACTGTTTGTAATGCGCTTGTATCAGTCGTTACCGGGTTTGCCGTAGTAGAGTTGGTAACGTCGGCCTGCACAATACAACTTGCGTTGTTTTCCCAGCCCCAGCCGTCACCGTCCTGGTCAGCTGCAGCACTGGAACAAATCGGCTCTGCAGCGAAAGGAGCCGTAGTTGCCATTAACAGCATGAGTGCTGATGGCAGTTGGCGATAACTCCAAAGTGGTTCCATTTTCATGACATCAGATTCCGGCTGCTGTTAAGAATACACACAGCCTCACTATCCTGCGCACGCAATCCATTGCAGTGAAGTAAAGCATGATTCGGCGTAAGTTGCATGACACCCATAACTCACAACTGAATGCTCATACTAAGTGGCCGATGTGATCTATCATAAGATTCAGTTCGAGTGTCCGGAGAGTTCGAGTTGCTTGCCCTAAGCTCGAGAGAAGTTCGATTGGCTGTCCACGCAAACAGACGAACCAGCAAAAAAGCTACTCGACTCACAGCGTGACGTAGATCAGTTGAGCGTTGAGGCGCATTCTATAGATGCCACGATACTGATCTACGACCCCGATTACCTATCTTAAATTCGATACTTTCCACGATACGCGCAAGAACAGCTTCTCTATTCACTGTGAAGGTGTACAGTTTATAAAGGATTTTTTCTAGAGAGGTAATACCGATGCTGTAGCGACAACGGATATAGTCACCGTCCTTGCCGCTGAAAAAGACCTGAACATTGTCAACAATTAAGAAGTTCTACAGCAGGTTTTATATGCCGGTGTTGCGGTCGTTGCATCAATTGGTGCGTAAGCGGGAGTTAACGCAGTTGCTGAGGGCTAAAGGTATTATTCGTTAGTCTAAACGAATGCCAGCACCTTGTTAACTAAAGCGAAATAGCTACAATCCAAATACAGGCGATAAGGCAAGCCCCAATTGCCATAGAATGCAATATTGGCCGTTGACCAATTCTTTCCGTCCCGCGACTTCTTCTAAACATATAATTGGTATTCAGACTTAGTAAGTCGTGGACTGTATCAGTAGCCGTGCGGTAAGAATGTCAAAATTTGTATTTTAACAAAGCTCACGTACTCAGGGTTTCGTCTGTTCTTTTTATAAACTTACTACCAGTTAATATAGACAGACGCCGATAAAGAAGACTTTGAGTATCCTGGCTCGTTGTAATGTGACCTTCCAGGCCAACATAACCTTTAAGTAGTTTGACGTAGAAGTAACCCACGCCAAAACCACGCAGGCTTCAAATCTCACTGGAAGACACTCGCTTCTATCACTGTGTCTCGCGTTGTGTCAGACGCGCATTCCTCTGTGGCAGAGATACAGTCACTGGATGTTTCCATGAATACCGCAGACATCAGATTGAAAACAGACTAATAAGTCTTGCTTCTATCTTCTTCATCGATGTGGCAGCGTTCGCAGTTCTTTCAAATCACTACCATCTGTAAACCCAAAGAGGTTTCCCAGAAATTCATTGATGGTGAACAACGTAAGTG
>CAYPDN010000121.1:0-10236 GCA_964409445.1 uncultured Granulosicoccaceae bacterium | reverse complement strand
CCCAGTATTTCTTCGCGGGATCCTTTGCTAAAAAGAAAATCGGAGCGCAGGTCAAGATAGTCTGGCTCTGCCATGACAAACTTGCCTTTCTGATATTGTTGGATTGTTTTGGCATGCCGGGCAAAACCTTCCAGCAGAATATACGATGCCCGGGCGTTGTTTGACTCTGTATCTTTCTTTGCAGCGCGACCTGCAGCACTAAGCCCTGCCGGACCTGCGCCAATAATCGCAATGTTATAATCACCCATTCAATGAGTTCCAATTGCTCGGGTTTAGTTAAAATTCTGCGTGCTCAAATTTTCAGCGTACACAGGACAATGTTCATGTATTTATAATATATTTATCCGAAAATTTCGCGCGCCCAGATAAACAAAAATGGTAAACACACTGGGAATTTTTCCACTCTCTATTATCCTGTAATCGCGTAAATCTAGTTTTGTTTCTCCGGATCGAGGTCTCTACGCAATCCTACTAAACAAAAAGAATTGATGTGTCCCCCATTTGGGGAATATCTCACCCTGAGTATTGTACCTGCCACGTGAGGCTGGTCGCAAAGCGCATTACCTGGCCCGCATGGTTATGCATGCGCCATTGAGCGATGCTAGACTTCAAAAAGCGAGATGAGAATGTTCCTACCTCTCTAACTGCTCTGGTATAAGTACGTAAAGGATGGATGAGGTATGTCTGAACTACCCGGTGAATGTCTGCTAAATGGCTGTTACAGCATTGAGAAAGTGCTGGGGCGCGGCGGTTTTGGAATCACCTACCTTGCAACGGATACCAAACTCAATCTGCCGGTCGCAGTAAAAGAATATTTACCGGAGGCATTTTCAGCTCGATCCAACGATCTTTTCGTTGAGCCCTTTGAAAACAAACGCTCCGAGTTTGAGTGGGGATTGAGTCGGTTTTTGTCTGAAGCACAAATACTGGCGCAGTTTAAGCACCCGAATATCGTCCGTGTCAATGCGGCATTTGAGCAGTACGGCACTGCTTACATGGTCATGGAGTACGAGCGGGGCGTTAGTCTGGCTGATTACCTGCGGCAAAACGATAGTGACCGCAGCCAGAAATTCTTTGAAAAGTTCATGTTTTCAATCCTGAACGGTTTGCAGGGAATTCACGACAAAGGCTTTATACATCGCGATATCAAGCCCGCCAATTTGATGGTTCGGGCAGATTCCGAGAATACTCCCGTGTTGATAGATTTTGGTTCAGCGCGAAGCACTACCGGATCAGAAACCGGTGCGCTTACTGCGGTAACCACCGCAGGATATTCACCCATAGAGCAACATAATACCGACATGGGAGAGCAGGGCCCGTGGACTGATATTTACGCGTTGGCTGCAGCGATCAGGGAGGGAATTACCGGTGAGGTGCCACCTTTATCCCTTACTCGGGAATTTGCTGCCCGCGCTGACGCAGAAGACGATCCGCTGCGACCCCTGGCCAAAACGTGGGCAAACAGGGGCTATAGCCATGAATTTCTGCAAGCGCTTGATTGGGGGATGGCCATCATGCCGCACGACAGACCTCAATCGCTCGGCGACTGGAAAAGGTCTTTTTACGAATCGACTACGAGACCGACAGGCCCACCCGGGAGTCAACAGCAGACCGTGGTTAGAGATCCGTCTGAGGTAGAGACGGTTGTTTCACCGCGAGGTGAAAGTATCACTGAAGCCAGGGAAACTGCCTATGCTGAGAAATCTACCGCACTGGATGGAACCCTGCTTGACAGAACGGGAGTCCACGGTTCTGAAAACAGGGATCTCGCTGTTCCTGAGCGCGGTGTTGCGGTTAAAGAACACGCTATTTCTAAAGAACGCAAAGCTAAAACAGGCGGCTTTGGTTTAAAGGCAGGAGTGGTCGCTGTGGTAGCCGGACTGGCTGTGTGGGGGATGTTTCAGATGCGGGGGACGGATCCGGAAGTCACCCCGGCTACGGATGAAATAACAAGTCCGGATGTTGCAACTACTCAGGAAGCTGAACCAAGTCCTGAAGTCGCAACGAAAGAGGAGATTGAACCGAGTCCTGATGTAGCAACGAGTGAGGAGGTTGAGTCAACTCCTGATGTTGCTACGAGTGAGGAAGTTGAGCCCGGTCCTGAGGTTGCAACACGTCAGGATGTTGAACCGAGTCCTGAAGTCTCAACGAGTGAGGAGGATGAGCCCGGTGCCGATATCGCAACGACTGAGAGCGCTGAACTCAGCTCCGATGTTGCAGTAGAAGAAAATCTGGATCTTCCGCGACCGGAAACACCGATAGAGTTAATTTCACCAGAGGACAGAATCAAACAGGAAGTAATGGCACTTAATGCGGCAGCAGACCCGTTTGTGCAACTGATTGGTGACGACGGTAGTGTTCCAGACGTGGCTGTTGAGCCAATTGACAGTCTGTTGTTGAAGTACAAGCTGCTCTCGGAGTCAGAGATAGTTCGTACAAGTCCTGCATTGAAGAGTGAAGTGATGAACGGGCTCGAGAAGATTTCCGTCGTTAACGCAGCAGCTGCTAACCAGATCAAAGAGTCTCTTAATGCCTCTGCCACCGTAGATGTTGCCGAAATTGATGAGCTATTGGTTGGTTGGAAAAGTTTAGCGGCGGAGCAACGAAGCCGAATGATATTCGCTCTGGCATCTTTGTCAGATGAGCAGCGCGCTGCACTGCAGAATCAGACAGAACTCAAAGGGATGACTGATGAAATGAACTTGTCTATAAAATCCAAAATAGAATCAAGGGATTTTCAGAGCGCGGCTCGATTGCTTGAGGTGGCCATGACAGTGAGCCCTGGAGATGAATCACTTGAATTTTATAAGTCGCTAATTGAACTAAAGTAAAGAGTCAGGTAATCGGATTTATTGATTGCATTATTATGGCGAACTGATCTTGTATATTGTGTGCAAGTCAGTACAGATTCTCAACGGTATTCGCTAATCTATCCAGCGTACTATCCAGGCTTGTAATTGCAGCGTTCAATGCTGTTTGCTCCGCGAGCATGTCTTTAATCGAGGGCTCATCAATCACTGTGGCCAGGGGTGTGGAGTTGTCATTAGGCTTATTCACTTGTATATCGTTGCCAGTCGTTTCTTCGACTCGTGTAGCGGATGGATCAAGCCACGGTGCAATAGTGTATGCATAGGATTGCATCTCTGCCGAGTTGTTTTCGCGCAATGCTCTGTTTGCTTCTCTCTCAGCGCTAATAACCATATTTATATCTATCAGTTGCTGGAGTGAATTGTCAGTGCCAGGGAGTCGGGTGCGATTGTAGAAATTATTGATCGCTTCATTAAGATTTTGCACAGATCCGTCCCAGTCCCCCAGAAGGGTTAACTTTTCCTGTGCTTCCTGGGTTACATTCTCACTGTAGGGCCCGAAGTCGTCTTGTATTTGGCTGCTGGTTAAGTTTTCATTGGCCGAAGCAGTAGCGAAATGTAAGCAAACTGCGACCACTATTGAAACACATAAGGCCAGATCGGCGGAAAAAGTCAGTCTTAATTTGTACATAGACTTAGCAGGTTCTCAGTAGCGATCGGGACCGCAGACGATGTGAGTGCAAGTTCCTTGACAGGATAAGCGCTCACTGTAATATTGGAAATGCATGTAATTTACGGTTAAAGGAATCTCAAGTAAATGAAACCTTCACGCAAAATACAAAACCCAATCCACAGCTTGCTGTGTTCTCTGATAGTAGCCGGTTCGGTATTAGCTGCGCCAGCTACTTTCGCCTACAATCGCATAGACGCGATACAAGCTCTTGAATCAGTTCGCACAAACTGGCAGGGTGCCGAAATTGATGTGTGGATCAACAACCTGAAAGACAACCCGGATCCGGGTGTCCTGATTGGTGACTCTGTGCGGTTTTCTGTTGAGTCCCCTGTGCCGAGTTATTTCCTCGTCACGCTGGTCGATGCCAAAGGCGAGACCACTCTGATTCTCGGTGATTCAGCCACTCAGCGTATGGATTTTCCGCCACAGGGCAGTGAAGATTTGTTAGAGCAGGCTCCACCGCTTGGCGCGCAGAATGTTTTTGTGTTTGCTTCTGAAAAAGAGTTCAGGCTTCAGGAACTGGGTGTTACTACTGACGAAAGAATTGTCACCCTGCCAAAAAATCTCGATTCGATTCAAAGGATGACTGCAATTCTGAATCAGCATGGCGATTCGGTAACTCTTGCCATGGCTCCAAGATATACCTACTTCGTTGATGACCCGACAATTGTCATTGGTACACGAGGACTGCGAAAAACAATGCAGAAACAGATGCAGGAAGTTCGTGAGCCAACCTCGACAGTCGTCACCACCGCCCAGTCGCAACCCAAGCCGCAGCCGACGGTTGTAGTGCAGGAGCCAGTGCAGGAAGTAGCAATGGTAGACGCCACATCAGCCAATGCGAGCTCGGCACTGTCTCTGGATATTAAATTTGAATTTAACTCTGCGATATTGGGGGATGAAGGTATTGCTCAGCTCGATGTGGTTGGCAGTGAGCTGGTCACTTTACTCGAGTCGGACTTACTTCCGGTTATTTCGTTGCAGGGGCATACTGATGATATTGGAGAAGCCGACTACAACATGAGCTTATCTGATCAAAGAGCTAAGACTGCACGTGCCTATCTAATAGATACTTTTGGCTTGCCAGAGAAAAATATCTCCGCTGATGGAATGGGTGAGTCCACTCCGATGGTTCAAAACAAAGACCGAAATTCCAGGGCAATTAACCGGCGCGTAGAATTACGTGTTATGCGATAAGCTGGCTGGAAGGCACATGAAAACCAGTCGCGACATTGTGAGACTTTTCTGTTCCGCGGTCGCGACTGTTTTTGTATCGGTATCGATTACACATGCAACTGAGGAGTCTATCGCTCCCTGGCAGCAGGCCGCATCGGACGGATCTTCTTCGGCATTAGTTGAGCTGGCTCTGTTCTATGGTCAGGACGAGACTCGTAAAGACGAGCAGCGTGCTTTTGATCTGTTGCTGATCGCGGCAAACCGCTTTGACCGACCGGAGGCTCAGATAAACTTAGGTGTGCTCTACCAGTTTGGCGGGCAGGGAATCGAGCCGAATACATCACGTGCGGCTTACTGGTACTCAAGAGCGGCACAATCTAACGATCCGAGTGCGGTGGTAAAGCTCGCTGATCTGTACAGCCGCGGCATTGGCACACCGGTTAATTTCGAAAAGGCGGCGGTACTTTATAAGTCGGCTGCTGACAGTGGTCTCTCGGATGCACAGGTTGAGCTTGGGTATATTTATGAAACGGGTGATCTTGGCCAGCCGGACTACCCATCTGCATTAGCGCTATATCAACAGGCAGCTGAGCAGGGAAATTTTATCGGTCAATACAACCTGGCAGAGATGTACGAGTTGGGTAAAGGCGTGGAAGTTAATCTCGATCAGGCACGCAAGTGGTATAGTCTGTCTGCAGACCAGGGATTGGAAGAGGCGAAAGAGGCTTTGCAAAGACTGCAGTGATATTTCGGTAGACGAGCTGCTTCAATGTATCCAAATACTACCTACCACCCTGGCACGTTTCAGTTTGGCTCACATCTGTTGTTAACTTCCCTTCTTACCACTTCCGGGAGACGATGATCTTGGCCGTTAATCAAATCGTCCCGCGACTCTACGACGCTGTAGGCAATCCAACTGAATGGAATTCCATACTGGAGGAATTTGTAGAAGCCTTCGGTAGCTTTGGAGCGAGTATCTTTTCCGGTGATGAGATTCAAATAGAGTTGAATCATGTCTACATGAGTTCTGCGATTGCTCGAAATATACCCGGATATATATTGCGCGGCTTCAACAAGGTCGATCTTGATTCATACGAGTGTGTGAGAGAGATCGGCAAAAAGCTGGCTTTTGAGTCCGAATATGATTTGTATTCAAGGGCAGGCAGAGCGGGTTATGAGCCGCCCGACCGGATTGAAGACTACAGAGCCTGGCTCAAGTCTGTCGGTATTGAAGAAAGAATGATTTCTGTTTTGCAGTCGTCCCCCGGCAGCTGGTCATTTATGGTTTTACATTCCGGTAAGAAAAAAAGCGAAGTAAATCCTTCTGACAGTACCGAAGTTCTTAATCATATCGCTAAAATTATTGGCATGAACCGGCCGTTTATGCTTTTAAATAATCGCTTTAACGCAGTATTTGAAGTGATAAATAAATTTCATCTTGGTGTGTTTGTTCTGGATGCAAAAAATCGGATCGTGCTGACCAATACTGCAGCAGAGTACATGATCGACGATGCAGACGGCATTAGGAAAGATGTGGGCGGAATATTAAAAGGAACTGTCGCAGAGGCCAGCCGCAGCATCCATGAGCGCCAAAACGATGTGGTTAAGTTCATCATACCGCGCAGCTCCGGGAAGACTGACTATGTTGCGGAAATGTCTTTATTGTCTTCGAAGGTTCTTGATTCATCGCTCGACTACAGATTAATGGTCGTCACGGATCCGGAGCGAGACGATATTGTCAATCTGTCCGGTATCAGGCGCATCTTTCAATTTTCAAATGCTGAAGAGCAGGTTGCTGAGAAAATTGTTAAAGGGTCCAGTTATAAAGAAATTGCAGAATACCGAGGTGTGTCGCCGGAAACTATCAAGGCGCAGGTTTCGAGCGTTCTTAGAAAAACTGGTTGCAAAAATCGCACGGAACTGGTGTGTCTTGCCCACAGAGCCAGTATTCCGGTCGATCAGGTGAACTGAGATTGGTGATCTGCCTTAATTAAGCTCTGACAATTATTAGTTATAAAGGGTATTGGCGGTTCTTTTCACGTGATTGGCAGATAATTCGGTCGAGTTATAACCGTAATGGGGGAAACGCAGGTATTAGATGTTTAGTAGTATTTCATCAAAAGAAGCTGCTCAGCAGCAACAAACACAGAATTTCGTGTTTAAACAGAGTGAGCGACAATAATTGGGTGATTTTCAATTGTGATTACCTGAACACGCAAAGTTCGTAAGCTCGTCTGTAGATTTAGATTTGGGTAATATGGAGTAGGATGACTTGGATATATCTGTAAAAGCTGCAGCATCACTGGCAGCTCGTGCGGTTTACGCGTCTGGTCGGTTAACCATTAGTCGGTTAATCATCAGTTCGTCAATGATCGCACTGACTGTTTCTTGTTTGGTCCACATCCCGCACGTAGCAGCTGCTGAAGTCACGTTTACAGAGTCTATTCGCGGCGTTGTTAAGGTTCCTGCAAAAAATGACACAACTACCCGTGCTACTGATCCAGCAGGGGAGCCGAACGTACAGCAACCGGCAAGTACTGTTAAACCGCAGGTAAAACAGCCACTCGAAAATAAAGCTCCGGTAAAGAAGTTATCGATTCGGCCTCCAGTGCAGCAGAAAGTCACCCTTCAGCGTGTGGTGTTTGAAGGCAATACTGCAATCAGTAATCGTGAGCTTGCCGCGATCAGTGCGCCTTTTCTAAATCGACCGTTACGCTTTTCTGACCTTGAGCAACTGCGGGTGGAGTTAACTCGCGCCTATACGGATAAAGGCTATATTAGTTCCGGTGCCGTGCTGCCTGATCAAAAAGTTACTGACGGGCAGATTACCTACCAGATCATTGAAGGCAAGTTAGGCGACATTGAAGTCACTGGTACCGGTCGGTTAAAACCGGAGTATGTCGCCAGGCGTGTACGTGCCCGTGCTGGTGAGCCTTTCAATAGTGTGAAATTACAGGAGGGTTTCCAGCTCCTGCTGGACGATCCGCTGATTGATCGTATGGACGGTCAGTTGTTGCCGGTACCTCAGGCAGGATCGACCAGCCTTAATCTGAAGGTCACGCCATCGACTCCGTGGTTGTTGAACCTCACCGGTGACAATAACGGCTCGCCAAGTGTTGGCTCAGAACAGTTTACCCTGTCAGGTAGCTACCTCAACCCAACAGGCTTTGGAGATAGAGCTGATTTATCACTCAACGCAAGCCCTGGACGCTTTAACATTGCAGCTGGTTACAGTGTGCCACTTAATGCTCGTGATACCCGCTTTGCGTTTGATATTGCTACCACCAACAGCACGGTGATAGAAGAGCCGCTTGATGATATCGATATAGAGAGTGACAGTAATAGTTTAAGTCTGTCGTTAAGTCATCCGATCCGTCGCAGCCTTCAAGGCAGTTTCAATATCGGTGCGGATCTTACCGTACGCGACAACAGCAACACTCTGTTGGGGGAGCCATTCTCTTTTTCTGCCGGAGAAGAAGACGGTGACAGCCAGGTAACTGCGTTGCGCTTGTGGCAGGACTATACCCGCAAAAAAAGTAATCAGGTTGTAGCGTTACGATCGAGCTTTAACTTCGGTGTGGATGCGTTCGGTTCAACTATTAACGATGATGATCTTCCAGACAGTGAGTTTTTCACCTGGCTGGGGCAGGCACAATTTGTTCGCAGTTTGCAGGAAGGGTCTGGTGAGTTTCTGTTGCGAGCGGATATTCAGTTAGCCAATGAGACACTTCTGCCGCTGGAACGATTCGCACTTGGCGGTGCACGTAGTGTGCGCGGATACAGAAAAAACCAGCTGGTGCGTGATGAGGCGTTGTTTGCCTCGGCAGAATACCGGTACACGTTTTATACCTCTCCGACACTCGGGGTCTGGCGTGTAGCGCCATTTGTTGATTACGGCATAGCCCGAAACCAGGATCCTGATGACGATAATAGTGACAGGCTCTTTTCTGCCGGTGCGGGATTGTTGTGGAGTAAATCCAGATACAGCGCAGAATTATATATTGGCGGTGCGATTGAAGACGTGCCCGACAGTGAAGACAACAATCTGCAGGACGAAGGTGTGCACTTCCGTTTCTCGACTCGCATATTTTAATACAGGGAATTTCTGATGAAATTTGGCAATAAGATTCGTTCTTCAATGGTAGCCAAAGTGCTGGCCGTTGTTTTATTGCACTGTTGTGTCGGTGCGGGCGCGGCAGATCTGACAAGCCGTGTTGACGAGGCTCGCAGCAATGGTGAAGCAGCTCTTTTGGCGCAGCTCTTGTTGCAGCGTGCAGAGTCTTCTCTGGCCACCGGTTTTCTGCGTGATGCAGAACCAGACATACTTGAAGCGGTTGAAATTGGTTCAGAGCTTGATAGTGCATCACTTCGTGCGCTCTCACTGAGTGCTCAGGCCGAGCTTTACGCAACCCCGGTAGGCAATGCAGCGTTGATTGGCAGCTGGCCAAATCCGGAACCACTTTTTAATGAAAGTATCGCACTTGCAAATAACACCGGTGATGCAGCTTTAATTGCATTGGTACAGGCACGTACGGCGGGGTGGCATTATACAGAGGAAAAATACGACCTTGCAGCCGATAGCTATAAGCAAAGTTATGATACGGCCAGTCGTGCTTCCAGTGCGAATTTACAAACACTGGCACTGACGGGTTTAGCGCGTGCACAGGCTGCACTAAAACAGTCTGCTGCTGCCGTAGCTACTCTGGAGCAGGCAGCACTTACGAATAAAGCATTTGCCCCGCAAACGCTGGTGTCATCCAACCTTGCCATCATTGAAGTTACCAAATCTCTGCCAAACAGCAATAACGTCTGGGCAACAGCGCTGGAAGCCAATGATGCGGTCAAAGAGCAGATATCCGATTCGCGATTGCTGGCCAGTCACTACGGCGAGTTGGGTCGCTGGTATGAAGGTGAAAAAGAGATCGATGTATCACTCGACTACACCGAGCTTGCGATCAAAACCGCACCGGATCAACATGATCTGGCATTCGACTGGGAATGGCGACTGGGAAGATTGTTCGAACAACAGGGAAATCAACTGGCGGCCATCAATGCCTATAGACGTGCGGCTCGTCATGTTGAGGAGATCAGACAGGATATTCCAGTGACCTATAGCGAGGGTCGTTCTTCTTTTCGTGAAACGCTGGCACCTATTTTTCTGCGCCTGGCAGATTTGCTGATGCAACAGGCAGATAAAGAATCCGCAGGCTCTGAAGTACAATCCCTGTTGCTTGAATCGCAGAACATCGTTGAACGGTTAAAGAGTTCAGAACTGCAGGACTACTTTCGCAATGTCTGTGTGGTAAATCAAACCCAGTTACTCAGTGACGACACGCTGAAAGGGACGGCGGTTCTATATCCGATTCTGTTACCGGAGCGACTGGCACTGCTGGTCAAAGTCGACAGTGGTTTTCACCATATCACTGTGCCAGTGCAATCAGAAGAGATTGATCGCACGGTAGATGATCTGGTTGACATGCTGCTAAATCCCAACCGGCCTGAAGGGTATCGTGCTGACGC
>CAYPDN010000120.1:3550-10252 GCA_964409445.1 uncultured Granulosicoccaceae bacterium | reverse complement strand
ACGGTGCCAACCGAAAAATTACCGGACCGCAAGTCTCGCAAACCCTCAAAAATAATGTGACCCGAAGCACATTCAATCCCCTGCTCTGTCTGCAGAATGTGACGCCCTAGCCAGCCGGTTGTGACTCACTTACCAGTTATGCAGATTTTGTGAACTGGTTCAAAGGTTTCACCCCGCTCAATTTAAACCCCTGCATTTGAAGATAAATGCACAGTCAACAAGGCATTACGATGAACCGAATTGTGTTATCCGTTATCGGGTTACTTTTTAGTATAAGCACCCACCTGCAGGCGCAGGAATTTGTGGCGGTTAAAGTAGAAGCAGAAAATTTTGCTTCCAAGCATCCCGACTGGCGCACCACTACAACGAGCAGTACACCAAACGTTCAACCGGATCCGGATGGTTCGCATGCAGGCAGCGCCAGCGGCCGTGCTTATATGGAACTGCTTCCTGACACACGAGTCACACACGGCGATCCTCTGGTCAGTGGCGGTAACTTCTGGAATGAACCGGGAACCGGTCCATCGCTGAGCTATAACGTTAATATCCCTGAATCAGGTCGGTACCTGGTGTTCGTAAAAGCCTACTCTACCGGCACTGAAGATAACGGTATCCATGTCGGGCTTAACAACAGCAATCCAGCCAGCGGTGCACGTATGCAATGGTGTAGTGGTAAAAATCAGTGGACCTGGAGCAGTGCACAGAGAACAAACAGCAACCACTGCGGTGTACCGCGTACAATCTTTCTCGACTTTTCCTTTGCCGGTGCAAACACAGTAACGTTTTCCGCACGGGAAGACGGCTTTGAGTTCGATCAGTTTATTCTGTTGAAAACCAGCAACAACAGCTGCACTCCAAACAACAATGATCAGATCGTTTGCAATACCGGCACTACTTCAATCCCTGCACAGCCAACTACACCCGCACCTGCGCCCGCACCGGTTCCTGCACCAGTAGCCGTGCCAGCCCCACAACCAGCACCAGTTGCAGCACCAGAGCCGGCGCCGGCGCCAGTTGCAGCACCTGCACCAGTACCAACAGTTCAGCCAGCAGCACAACCTGCAGCTGCACCAGATCAACTACCAGTGTGCCAAAGCGCTGCATCTGACCCTGATGGCGATGGTTTTGGATGGGAAAATAATCAAAGCTGTACCGTATCAACGACCACTGCAGCAGCTGTAGCATCACCAGCACCTGCAGCAGCAACACCAAATCAACTGCCAATATGCCAAAGCGCTGCAAGCGATCCTGACGGCGACGGGTACGGCTGGGAACAAAACAGCAGCTGCC
Organism: uncultured Granulosicoccaceae bacterium; assembly: GCA_964409445.1. Classification (GTDB taxonomy): domain Bacteria; phylum Pseudomonadota; class Gammaproteobacteria; order Granulosicoccales; family Granulosicoccaceae. Next base: position 8,962 of record CAYPDN010000120.1, on the reverse strand, counting down.
TGGTGAATGGTGCAGATGTTGCTGCGCAAGCAGCACCGAGTGGTGAATTCTGCCAGTCAGCATCCAGCGACCCGGACGGTGACGGCTGGGGATGGGAAAACTCACGCTCTTGCAGAGTGAGATAGGCTTGTATCATCACAGTGTTACCGTACTCATACCGGCTAACGCCTATGTCCGGTAACACTGTGATTGCCACCCATCCTACGACGTCGTAATCGACTAACCGCTATCGGTCTGTTGTCATGGGAAGATTACCCTCGACAGCATCGAGCAATTTCAACTTAGTCGCCTCACAGCACAGAACTTCTCTGTAGCAGCCAGCGACGACCGGAGGACTCCGTGTATAAAAAAATTATAGCAATCTCGTTAACCACACTACTCATCACAGCCTGTGGTGGCAGCAGTAGCGACGATGACAGTTCCGGCGGTGGCACTGGAACAGGTACAGGAACGGGAACCGGCACTGGGACAGGAACCGGTACTGGAACTGGTACGGGTGGTACCGACGGAGGTGGAACCACAGCGCCGGTCGGTGGCCAGGCCGGCACCTTCGGAGATTCTGCAGTTGCAGCCAACAGCACACCAGGTTTCTTTCCAGTCTGCCCGGCCAACACACCCAGTGGATTTTCCGCTTTCACACAAGATGCCAATGGCAATTTTTGTCTTCCCGGATGCCCGAGCGGTGTGGCAATTGACAACGCTGACGGTGATATATTTGGAACATTCCCGGATGGTGGTAATAATCTCACCTGCGTTATCACAGCAGCAGCACCCGGCACACCAATATCAATACCATTCTCTGCCCCGATCAATGGTTGCCCTGATGGCGGCTGCCCTCCAGGTAGTTTCCCGGAAGTTTTATTCACGGCAAATGCCGGATCGGAACTGGCCAACACCTATCAATGTACGCCGTGGCTGTTTGATCAGGTCACTCAAGTGTGGGGAGAAGATACTGCGCCAGCCCCGTTTGAGCTGACATTGAATACCGACTTCAGTGCGGTGATAAATGGAACACCTTCAACGTGGTCGTTTAGCGCAGGCGTGCTAACCATTGAAGGCAATATGACGTTTAACAACGTAGCAGTTGCGCCACCCAACTTCTCAAGCTATCTGAGCAATACAGCGCTTATCCGCTGTCAGGCTTAATCGTTTAAAGAAAGTCAGGTTTGATCAACCTGGCCCGGTCAACATTGCGTTGACCGGGCTTTTTTTCAGGCGCAGCAAACTAATCTACTTCTTTTTTCCACCACTTTTCTTCCTGGCACGGGGGGCCGCTTTACTTTTCGCACTCTCTTGCTTAGTAGAAACAGCTTTGCCTTGCACGTTGTCAGCTCCCACCAAATTTGGATTGTGTTTTTCTTCCTGAAACATCACATGCTTTATTAGAGTCAGATCGACTTTCTCACCGTAACTCAATTTCAATCCCTGGTAGTGAGTATTAACCTGGTTGCGACCATTCTTCTTCGCGACATACAGGCACTCATCTGCACATTCGAACATCTTTTTCTCATCATGGGTATCGTTTGGCGCACAGGAAATTCCAACTGACACAGTGACTGACATCTCTTTGCCATCGTGCACTACCACATGAGACTCAATTCTTTTTCTGTATTGCTCCATCAATTCAGCTGCCTCTTCAGGCTCAGTGTTGGGCAACAACATACAAAATTCTTCACCACCATAACGAAAGACCATGTCCCCGCTATCCGGTCTTATACAACTCTGCATAACACGAGCTATGTTCTGCAGCACTGCATCACCCGCTTTATGGCCATGGGTATCATTGAAATTTTTAAAGTGATCAATGTCAGATACCGCGAGGCATAGTGGCTTGTCGGAGTGCGTCGCAAGATCAAGCTGTAAAATCAAGTTATCTTCAAAATGGCGCGCGTTGTATAAGCCAGTCATCTCATCGGTGATAGATTTATTATACAGTCGGCTCTTGTGTAGATTCACTGCCGCCTGATCAGCCAGCCCCTGGCAAAGACTGACGTCTTCCTCAGTAAATCTGCCAATTTCATCCAGCACACGTCGCCCTTCATCATCGGAGCACACTTTATTGGTTAAGGCGATAACACCTTCCACGTTATCACCACGCATCAACGGCACACAACAGATACAGTAGACGACGTTCTTGCCGATCTGCTCGATATATTTTCTATCGTTACGTCTCAATGGCCTGCGTTCAGCGGCACATTGTCCGGCTATACCTTCACCAAGACTGAAAGTTTTAGTCGACTTGATTCCATTGTTAATATCGTCGCGAACGTGGCGCGGTATATTACCCCACACCACCTTGATCTCAAGCTCACCGGTTTCTTTATTGAGCAACATCAAATTGCCTTTCTGCGCACTGACCGCATCAACAGCAGTTGCAAGTGTCTCTACGCACAACCGCTTAAAATCATTTACATGAGCCAACTGTTGATTGACATCGTACAAAGTCTGAATGTTTTTCAGAATGCGCTGATTCTTCTCATACTTTAATGTTGAGTCAATATTGGTGGTTGCAATCGATGCAAGCTCTTGCAGAAATGGATACTCACTCTCACTTATCTGATTGCCATCGAACTTCTCACCAAGCGTTAAAATGCCAAGCACTTCGCCGTTCTTTATTAATGGACACCAGAGGTCAGAGTTTAAAACTTCCAGATTCCACATACGCCATGCAGTATCGAATCTCGGATCCCTTTGCAAATCGCGCACACTAAATACATTACCCTGACGGATAATCTGCCAAAGCAACCCATTGTCTTCAATAAATTTGAAAAGATACAATGACTCTGAAACAGAGTCGCTAAGCATGTACTCGTCATCAAGCCCGGAGTATGCTTTCACTCCATAGAAATTGCGGCCGGGATCAAGATCATCACGCAGCAATACAGCGCTATTGATCGCACCGTATTTCTCGCGTACAACACCCATAAAATTGCCAAGCAATTCTTTGAGATTAAGAATATTGCCAAAGCCTTTGCCAGACTGAAGCAATGCCCGCATTTCAAAGATCAAAATATCCTGATGAATCGCTTTCTTTTTGTAATAGGCAAGCTCGTCCTCGACGCACATAGGCGCCTGGCCGCGCGAGGCGGCACGCATCGGCTCATCTTCGATTATAAGCTCATCATTAGCTACAGCCGGGCTGTTTATTTCGAAGGTCGAATCTTCAAATTCAAATTCTTCTTCAGCCTCTATTGGCGCTGACATGCCATACCCCCACGGGTGTGATCTCTACCCTAACCGTATCGGCCAAACCAGCCATGAATTGAGTAGGATCACGGTAACTAAAACATGTTTTAAATTAGTAGCTTGTCTGGGGTATTGAGTACGCTTAGCTATAGCCGACCAGTTCTCATTAATACATCAGGAATGTAAAAAACTGTCCTGTAAGAAATCTTTCATGCTTCGCCATGCACGATTGTCCGCCAATGGATGATAAACAGTACCAAAGTCAGGATCCTTCGCAGCAGGATTAGTAAACGCGTGCATCGTGCCGCCGTAAGCGTGAATCTGCCAGTCTGCCTGCAAGTGCGTCAGTTCATCTGCCAGTCCGACCATAGCATCCGGGGTTGCCATTGGATCATCATATCCATGTAGTACCAGTACTCTGGACTTAATTTTTTCAGCATCGGGGTTATCTGGCGGTGAAAACAATCCATGGAAACTCACAACCGCTTTGATATCAGCGCCGCTGCGAGCCAGATCCAGGACACAAAGCCCACCGAAGCAAAAGCCAATCGCAGACACTTGCGTAGCATCAGATTGTGTCAGTTTGCAGGCTGCCGAGACAGATGCATCCATTCGCGCCTGTAACAGCGTCCGGTCTTCGAGGAACGGTTGCATCAGTGACCGGTTTTCTTCCTTACTGGTGCCCAGAATACCTTTGCCGTACAGATCAATGGCAAAGCCAACATAGCCAAGCTGTGCCAGATCGCTAGCTTTCTGAATGGCGAACTCATCACGACCGCCCCAGGCATGAGCTACAAGTACAACCGGCCTCGGCTTCTTAGAAGCAGCATCGAAAGCAACCATTGCCTCAAGCACAACATCCCCATGCTTGTATTCCACTGGTGTCACTTCAATAGCCATATATTTTCCTCAAGTTGCATTAATAGATTACCGGACTGGCCCAGTTCTAAATCAGAAAGGTGCTTCTAACAAACTGGCATTAAATTCCAAAACACCAGTCAGTGGTCAGTAAATTTTATTCCTCTGAAGTAAACATTTTTGTTTGCGTGCCCGGTTGAGTTTTTTCGGACGATTTTGTCGCAAATCCGATCACCACCAGAGGCCTCCCGATCTTTGCGCTTCACCTTGCCATCGTCACTCAATACCAACCAGTATTGCCCCATATTTACCAGCCCTTCAGCATTAAAGCCGCTCGGTATCGCAAAAACCTCCACGAGCTCACCAGATAACTGCCATCGAAAGACCGAAAATTCGCCACCGCTTTTCACAGTGCCGGCTATTAAATAATAACCATTGTCTGAGCTTACGATGTCACGAACACCTCTGTCACTGAGAGACAACTGGTAGGTTTTAGCCAGGCTAAATGACTGGCGTTGTTTAGCAAGCTGCAGAATAGTCGCATCGCCAGCCAAACCGTTAGTTAACGGAGAGCGCAGCGCAACAAGCAAGTCACCACCCTCGGTTACCGATATTCCCTCTATATTTAATCCACCCTTTTTAGGCGCGAGTTTCGAAGCTTTACTGCCTGCGAAATCGAATAGCAGCTCACCAAGATCATATGGACCTTCCAGCAGAGTGATTGCCTGTAAGCCCTGTTCGGCTTTGCCAGCCCCGATCTCGCCAGGTGAATCATCAGGCAAACTGGTTTTAAACAACACACGACGGTTCGGTACCGTACCGGCATCACTGTCCAGACCGTGGGAACCTATCCACCAGACACCGTTGTCATGCACTACCGCTGCCTCAAGATCCATCTCCTTGTCATTTGGCAACTGCAAAACTTCGCCCAGCTCAATTGATTGCTTTACTGCCCCTCCCTCAGCATCAAATACAAACAGGGAATTCATTTCATCATAGGCAACCAGCAGTTTGTCGCTACCAAACCGTACTGCTGCCGAGCCATCGCAGATACCCTGATAGACGAGTACTGTCTCACGCTGTGGTTTTTCGCCACAGCCCCAGAGACAGAGACACGCTACTAAACTGAAAAGTGCACATTTAAGCCAAAGAGCATGCACGAACATACTGGTTATCCGGGAGTTTAATTTGCCGATTATAAACAGAATCAGATCACACTATCTTTAAAGAGCACGTCACAAATTAACCACGGTAAATTCCACAGTGCAACGTTGTTCTACATACCAGTTCTCGTACTTTATAGATTTCTCCCAGACCGCCGATACTACATCGTCGCTAACAGCAGTTGAAATCATCAATTATTGGCCA
>CAYPDN010000120.1:0-3450 GCA_964409445.1 uncultured Granulosicoccaceae bacterium | reverse complement strand
TACCCGGTACAGGAAAAACTAATCGTCGCCCACCACGGTCTGGAGGCTATTGACAGCAAAATTGAACAGGCTATCGCGACATCCAATATATCTTTGCTCGACCACTCAATGGCGTTATCTGGAGAATTTCGCGCCCATCTGCACGGCGCAATGATGTTGAAAAAATCACGCTCTGGTGACCTCCACGATATTCTGACTCAATTCGATGAGTACTACAGACAGGCTTTTACCCTGGCACAAGCTGTAATCAGCGGACAAAAATCCCCATACTCAATCGCAAGTGAAAAGCAAAAGATCGCTCACAAATATAACTCGGTTGTTACAGCACTGGGTGATATGCAAACCGAACAGACCAACAATCTGGTCTCAAGTGTGGATACTGCAACAGAAAGAGCCAGCGGATCTTTGCGAGTTGGTGTTACTACCGGCATTTTAACTGCTGCGTTGCTATTCATAGTAGGCTTGTTTACCACTCGCAGCATTCTGCAACGCATCAATAACATGGTTTCATCGCTACGCCAGATTGCAACCGGCAATGGCGACATGAACGTCAGAATGCCGCTAACCGGATCTGACGAAATGACTGAACTGGCTTACTGGTTCAATACGTTTATCGAACGGCTGCAGAATCTTACGACCGAATCCACTGCAGAAATAAAACGGCTAGCCTATACAGACACTTTGACCAATCTGCCAAATCGCAGAATGTTCCTTAATTGCCTGGACAAAGAAATTGAGCACCTGAAGACGATTGAAGGAAAATCACTGGCGGTAATGTTTCTGGATCTGGACAACTTCAAACCGGTGAATGATCAGTTCGGGCACGATGCTGGTGATGAGTTGCTGCGAGTTGTAGCGCAACGGTTAGTAGCAACCGTCCGGGACACCGATAATGTATCCAGTAACTTCGATGCCGGTGATCAGGCTACGAAAGTGCTCGACCATAAGCCGGGACAATCAGTGGTAGCCCGACTGGCCGGTGATGAATTTATGTTAATCATAAGCAACCTCGACAACCAGGAGCAGGCGCTATCGGTTGCACAGAGAATTCGCCAATCAATGATGCAACCAATATCAATTGAAGGGAACGATTGTAGTGTGGGTGTCAGCATTGGAATCTGCCTTTATCCTGATTACGCAAGTAACGCAGACAAGCTGATTAACAATGCAGATATCGCAATGTACAACGCTAAAAACAACGGCAAGAACCAATACCGTCTTTTTGATCCGGCGCTAAAAGAGGTTTCGGATCTTAAGAATCAGATGGAAAAGGCCATAAAAACGGCAGTTGAAAACGACGAACTCTCTCTACTATATCAACCGAAGTTCAGGTTGCATGATCGGCAATTGGTTGGCGCTGAAGCATTGTTACGCTGGCAAAGCAATTCACATGGCACCTTTACACCCGCAGACTTTATATCCATTGCTGAAGCCAACGGTGCAATACGCGACTTTGATGATTGGGTAATGCGGACGGTAATCGAACAGCTCTCACAGTGGGAGTCAGACAACATTGAACCCGTAGAAATTTCACTGAACTTCTCCGCCCTTCAGGCGAGCAGACCAAACCTTGCTGACGCAATGCTGGATATCGCCGGAGACAAGCAGCATTTAATGCAGCAGATCGAGATTGAAATCACTGAAACTTCAGCGATCGAAAACATAACCGTAGTTGAGGAAAATATTATCGACCTCAAACAGGCTGGTATGAAGATAGCCATGGATGACTTCGGAGCCGGCCACTCATCACTAACATTACTCACACGTTGCCCAATCGATACTTTAAAAATAGACAGAGAAGTTATTCGGGAAATTCACAGCGAAAGCAGATCGCGCATTGTTGTACAGTCGATGATCGATTTAGCTTTGAGTCTTGATGTCGCCGTATGTGCAGAGGGAATTGAAGACAAACAGCAATTTCATGCACTAACTGATATGAATTGCGAATTTGGCCAGGGTTATTATTTTTCAGAGCCACTGTCAGCGGCACAGCTAACAACTTTAATGGAAGTTCAGAACCACAACTCTGACAAAGCGGCATAATCGTTTCCTACCTAAACACAAGCCTTGACACTTGGATTTACCAATTCACATCCAGCGTGCAAACCAAGTGTCGTGTGAATAAAGAGTAGTCATATGACTACCCGGGTCTGATCCAGTACACTAAAGTCTTTCATTCACCGGAAAGACCATGTCCTCACTTCCAGCCGTGTTGCAACAAATTGACTCCGACGGTGACGCCGCACTCAGCCGACTGTTCGATTTGCTAAAGATAAAAAGCATCTCGACAGATCCTGCTTTTGCCGACGATTGTGTAAAAGGCGCTGACTGGCTGGTTGACGAATTGCAAAGCATTGGCATCGACGCCAGCAGGCGCGATACACCGGGCCACCCGATGGTAGTGGGCCACAGCAAAAAAGTTGAAGACAAACCTCATCTGCTTTTTTACGGTCACTATGATGTGCAGCCAGTTGACCCGCTGGATCTTTGGGATCGCGATCCATTTGACCCGACTATTGAGCAAACACCGGACGGTACCGTGATTCGCGCTCGCGGCGCTGCAGATGACAAAGGACAGTTAATGACTTTTGTCGAAGCTTGTCGTGCCTGGCAATCAGTGAATGGCGAGTTGCCGGCTAACATCACTTTTTTATTTGAAGGTGAAGAGGAATCCGGCTCTCCTTCTCTGGTGCCGTTTCTCGAAGCGAACAAAGATGAACTCAGTGTCGACCTGGCACTGGTGTGTGACACCGGCATGTGGGATGCAAATACGCCCGCTATCTGTACCATGTTGCGTGGCATGCTCGGGGAAGAAATAACATTGACCGCTGCAGATAAAGACCTTCACTCAGGCATGTTCGGCGGCCCCGCAACTAACCCGATAAGAGTGTTATCCCACATACTGGCCGGCTTGCATGACAAAGACGGCAGAGTCACTATCCCGGGTTTCTACGACGGCGTTGACCCACTACCTGAACAAATTAAAGAACAGTGGGCCGGACTTGGTTTTAACGAAGCCGAGTTTCTCGGTTCGGTCGATCTGTCAGTTAACGCGGGCGAAAAAGGGTATACTGCACTCGAACATCTCTGGAGCCGACCGACGTGTGAGTTCAACGGCATTGACGGTGGCTATACCGGAGAAGGATTTAAAACTGTGCTACCGGCAAAGGCTTCAGCCAAAATCAGCTTCCGACTGGTCGGTAATCAAGATCCGTTGAAAATAAGTGACAGCTTCAGAGCGTATGTAGCCGATAATCTTCCGGCAGATTGCTCAGTTGAATTTGAAGATCACGGTGCATCACCCGCAACTACCATGTCTATCGAAAACAGTGCATTCGAGAACTGCCATGCGGCACTGACCCAGGAGTGGCAGCAAGATGCAGTGTACGCTGGTTGCGGCGGCTCGATACCGGTAGTTGGCTACTTCAGTGAGTTACTCGGCATGGAAAG
>CAYPDN010000119.1:0-10383 GCA_964409445.1 uncultured Granulosicoccaceae bacterium | reverse complement strand
TGCATTAAACATCACCGTGAAAATCATCAGCGCAGCATCGCTTCAGTGCGATAGCGTTCACGAATATCTGCGGCTGGTTCATCACCGTCTTTCGCATCCGGCAAAGGCACCATTGTTCCTTGTCCCAGTGACCAGCGCTCTGCCACCTGTGCATGATCCGACTGCTCATAAACCACTGCAGCCTGAACACAGGCACCGGTTGCGACAGTTTCGGCGGCGTCTGGCACAAGCAGGGATCGCTGTGCGAGAGTTGACATAACCGAACGTGTAGCCTGCGATTGAGCGCCACCACCGATCAGGTACATCTGGCCGTCCATCGTGACGCCTGCCTGTTGAAGTGCATCGACGCCATCAAGCAGTCCACAACACACCCCTTCAACCGCTGATCTTGCCAGCTGCTCACGCGATACATCAGAACGCAATCCCGCTATCGCACCGGTTGCATCAGGTTTGTTTGGTGTGCGTTCACCATCAAAGTAGGGCACAGTAACAACACCGCCTGCACCCGACGGAGCTGCCATTACCAGTTCTGCAAACGCATTAAAATCGGTACCGAGTAATCGTGCGATGGCATCTGTTACTTTGGTGGCATTTAACGTACACACCAGTGGCAAAAAGTGCCCGGTTGCATCTGCAAAGCCTGCAACACTGCCACTTTTATCTGCTGTTGGGGTGGTGCTAACAGCGTAGGCTGTGCCGGATGTACCTAATGACACAACCACATCACCGGGCACAAGCCCAAGGCCCATTGCGGCACCCATATTGTCACCAGATCCTGAACCGACAACAGCGTCTGCTGTAAAAGAAAAACCGTTAACTTTGACATGGCCGGCCACATCTTTCGGGCCCAGTACCTTTGGCATGCAATCCATCAGGTTGTTGTTAACCGTGGCGAGCAGATCAGATTGATACTCGTTAGTCGATGGTGACCACCACCCCGTACCGGATGCATCGCCTCGATCAGTGGTCCACTCACCTGTCAGACGCCAGGTCAGGTAGTCGTGCGGCAAGCCAATGTGGGCAATCCGATCCATAAGCTCTGGTTCGTTTTCCGCAACCCATGCAAGCTTGCACACAGTAAATGAAGCACTGGGTAATGAGCCACAACCTTCTACCCAGCGTGAGGCACCAAGTTTTTCTATTAGCGCTTCAGACTGTGGTGCGGAAGTAGTGTCGTTCCACAACTTGGCTGGTCGCAGCGGTTCACCCTTTTCATCAAGCATGACAAGACCATGTTGTTGTCCGGCAATTGAAATGCCGACAACATCGGTTAGGTGATCTTTCGTCTCCTCCAGACAGGCAGACAAGGCATGCCACCAGGCATTTGGGTCCTGCTCACTTACCGGAGGTGTGGTGGGCGGATGTTTCGCTGAACTCTGTGCTACAACAACACCAGTTTGTAAATTGCGAATTTCTACTTTAGTAGATTGTGTCGATGAATCGACGCCCAGAACCAACGCCGCTTTACTGTTGCTCACTATTACGCCTCTGTTGTTTTTAATTGACCAGGGTTATGTACAAACAATATGTGGTACACATAAAAGCCTGTTTTTATTTTAGTTATAGCTTTTTAGTTATTTATTGTACTTGGCGTCAACTTCGTTTATTGCTCTGACATTTCCAGCAGATCTGCCGGCCTCATCAAAAGTATTCGACAGAAACGCGTCTGCGATTGTCTTTGCCAGCTCAGCGCCGATGACTCGGGCGCCCATTGTTATAACCTGTGCATTATTAGACAGAGCTGCGCGTTCAGCCGAGTAGGTGTCGTGACACAAGGCTGCACGAATGCCCGGTACCTTGTTAGCCGAAATACACACACCTATACCAGTACCGCATACCAGTACTGCACGGTCGAATTTACCATTGACCAAATCTGAACAGACACGATCACACAAATTTGCATATAGCTCATCTGCAGATTCCGGGTGGTGAGAAAGTACGCTGACCTCGTAACTGGAGTCCAGATGAGCAGCCAGAGTATCGGCAAGGTCCGCTCCCGCGCTGTCACCTGCAATTGCCAGTTTCAAGGCTTCCTTCATATTGGGTCTCTTTGCACCTGTGCCAGCTTTTTATCCGGGTAATGAGCCAAAGTCAAACGCGAAAGGCTGATCATTTTCTATTACGTCAAGAATCGCAGAGGTTACCGGAAAGTCGTCGGCTTTTAGTCTGCCATTTTCGCATGCGTATTTGAAACCCGGAAGTAACTGTCTGCCGGTATCAACTCCCTCAACGGTGACATTATGCATATCTGTTGCAAGAATATCCTTCAAGTGCCTTCCACGGCCCAAATGCTGGCCAAGCATACTATTTCTTCCACCGCCAACGGTGACGTGAAGATCACCCATACCTGCCAGATCAAAAGCGAGATCCTGGCCGATGGTATTAGCAGGTGCATTGCTGTCTGTGCAGGCACTATGGCAATTGTTGTCGTCTTTTATCCAGCGGCTCAGCAGCGCAATTTCAAGAACAGCCTGATTAAATAATGCCGCGAGGGGATTCTTGGCATTGCTGTCGTCAAGTCTGTGGGCTGTAAACATTGTGCTAACCCCAATACACATGAAATTCTTCAGTGCGGCACATGCTTCAAGCCCGGTAAAGTCGGTATGAGTTGCGATGCTGTAGTAGTCAGTGCGCAACAGTTCTCGAAGTTTATTAGCAACAGAAACATTCTGTGACGCAAAGCAGACCCGAGTCGGGTAGCCCGCTGCCAGTTCGCGAGCGATGCACGGTCCGCCAATACCTGCGATGCGGCCAGATGGTGTTGTCAGTTGTGCACCTATAGTCTGAGCATAGGTGCGGGGTGCTGATTGTTTGTTCTCGGCACTCACCAGTCCTTTAGTAACCAGCGCGAGTATATCCGGTGATGCATGATGGTGCTCGATGAGTTTCAGTGCCCACGCAACACCCGGACTACTTACACCAATAACGATCACATCAGCGCGTTTCATGGTGTCATTGTCGAGCTCGATGGAATCGATTGCAGTGATGCTTTTTGGTAAATCAAGCCGAAGGCCTGGATGCAGTCCTGAGTTTTTTAAGCTGCTTATAATATCCTTATCGAGCGGCGATCCAATTAGTGTGACATTATTCGAGACATGTGTCGCTGCCACAGAAGCCAAAGCACTCCCCATGACTCCCGCACCTAATATGACAATGTTAGCCATACCTTATACGGTCATGGACGCGATAAAGTCTTCAAGACCGTCGCTGTCATCTACTAAATCAAGCATACTGAATCGGTCTCTGATAAAGCGCCCGTACTGAACGGCGTCACGATAGAATTGCGAATCGAGCTTAAGATCCGATGCTGTTATGGCGCAGCCTGCATTTCGCATTGCCTCTTCAACCTGGCTGTATGGCAACGTAACCGCTTTGAGCTGTTCGCGTATTTGCGGCCATTCGTTTGCCAGTCTCTTATTTAGCTGCTCCGCAGTTTTAGCGTTTAGTGCCTTTTTCTTAGTTTCCGACACCATACTTTGTGCCGCATCTTTACCAAAACGATTGATCAGAGCTTCTTCTGGTATAGCGGTTGCTCGCATCAATGGTGTTGAATCACTTTGTAATATTTCATTCTGTAGCTTCGACATAGTGATGGTAGCGACGCCCACCTGCTCTCCGTGAGAGGACCCGGGGTGATTTGTACCTGCAAACATATCGATGTAGTGGGATATCTGGTGCTCGGCCATACTGCCGCTATGTGTGGTTTCAGTGAAACGCGTACCCAGGCCCATGATGGCAGAAATACGGGTTAACATACCCAGTGCATCTACATCACCGCTTTGCATACGGCTGGCGTTGTCAATCATCGACGCCTCATCATAGGCCAGCAGTGTGTACGGCGTTTCGGTGTATGAAGTGTTAAACAACAGATGAGACAGAAGCCAGTCAACCTGTGCCGTGGTTCTGCAAATAACATCTGCGAACGCTGCGGAAATCAATCGAGGAGGGCACTTTCCCAATACGGACAAATCAAAAAATATTCCCTCGGCGCCGCGGCAGGTAATAGATTTTTTAAAACCACCGAATGACACCGATGCGGTCGCGGTGGTAAAGGCATTCATTGGTGAAGTGGGAAACACTGAATAGCGCTTATCATCAAGGAAAGACGCATATTTCACGGTATCACTAACGGTGCCGGCACCAACCGCTATCCGCACATCGCAATCCGGTGTTGCCTCACGTATATGCGCAACACCAATGTCTGAACATTGCGGTGTTTGCCAGACATATTCGTCCACCTGTTGTCCATCGGCTTTTAGCGCACTATAAATGCGCTTGCCCATTGCATCATGGGTGTAAGGATCGGAGATAACAGTAATACGTTTGCCCTGGTGAAGGTTGGCAATCAACCGGGCTTCATCACCTTCAAGATTATCGCGGATAACCAGAGACTTGATACCTATATCGTATCGTTTTCCAGTGCCTGGTTCTTCCCACGTCCCATCGACCAGCTCACTTAGAACACCGCTGTAGTCTGTCATTGCGTAACTGCCTGGTGTTTGTTGGCAAATGAAACCATTTCGTGATTGATGCTTGCCGTGGCATGATAGAGTTTCCGATAGATGGAAAGTAATTCTTCATAGATCACGGTTTGTGCTTCATCCGGGTGCACGGCGGTTGTGTCACCACTCATAGCTTCAGCCGCCGCGGTGATACTGTCAAACCATCCGGCACCATATGCCGCGATCATTCCTGCGCCCAGTGATGAGGCCTCAATAGTTGGACTTATGTGGACGGGCTTGCCCGATGCATCAGCAAGCATCTGTCGCCATAGCGGGCTATTGGCACCGCCTCCAATTGCCACAAAGTGAGTGATTGGGTAACCAACTGCCTGCTCCATATCTTTTGTGCGCATGACCTGATCAAGAGTAATCGCTTCTATCAGTGCACGATAGATATGTGCTTCTGTATGACTGGCACTCAGCCCCAGAAACACTCCGCGGGCAAACGAGTCCCAGTGGGGATCCATCGCACCGGAGAAGTAGGGCTGTATCAACAACCCTTCTGATCCGATAGGGATCGAACTTGCGGCCGCTTCAAGTCTTTCAAAAACGGAAGCGTCAGCCTTACCGTGGGCAACAAACTGATCGACAAACCAGTTCATCAGGAATGCACCCGAGCGCAAACAGTTTTCGAAAATATAGCCCTCACCCTGGGCTGCAAGTTCGGTGCGCCAGGAGGTGTTATATCTGTACTCTTTCGACCAAATACCCGAGACGATCGCAGTACCAAGGTTGATGTAGGCGCGATCCGGAATTGTACAGTTTGTTCCAAGGCCTGCACATTGCCCGTCACCACCTGCGGCAAACACAGGCAAGTCAGATGGCAACCCGGTCGAATTTGAAACAGACGGCAATATCGTTCCGAGCTTGGTCCCGGGTGGGTGCATTTGAGGAAGGCGGGATTCATCAAGATGTAAGGCTTCTAACAATTCATCGGACCAGCTGTGTGATTGCATATCGACAATGCCCATCGGGTCAGCGCTGATCCAGCCATTGCGATATTCACCGCCACACAGGTTCTTCACCAGATACGACTGCACATCGACAAAGCAACGGGTATTGTTCCAGGCTTCGGGCTCATTTTCGCGTAGCCATAGAAAACGATACAGACACGGTGTCAGATCAGGTGGTCTGCCAGTGATTCTGTGTATGTTGTCAGCACCGAATGATTTCGAAAAATCAATAATTTGTTGTCTGCTGCGTTCATCAAGCCAGGTGATAGCGGGGTAGGCTGCTTCATCATTTTCATCCATAAAGCCCAGTGTTTCACGCTGGTTGGATATAGCCATGCCCTGAATGTTCGACACTGCTGCTTCGGGAAGCTGCGCCACGCAGTCTTTAAGCGCTACAACGGTGGATTGCCACCAGTCCGTTGGATCCTGTTCAAAGAAATCCATTTGCGGGTTGGCCATCGGGATATCTGCACGTCCCTCTGCAACAGCTTCACCAGCACGGTTCCATGCAATTGCCTTAGTACTCTGGGTAGAGCTGTCTAAGCCGATGACGAGTGGAGAACTACCCATGTTAAAACTCTTGCCGTGTTGGTGTGACCACCATTTCCTGAATCAGTACATTTTGTGGCATTTGGTAGGCAAACAAAATCATGTCTGCAACATGATCGGCAGATATGCCACCACCGATTCGAACCTTATTGTCCTTGTAAGCTTTCAGGGTATTAGGATCATTGACATGATCCAGTACCTCGGTTTCGATAATCCCCGGAGATATCACAATGACGCGAACATCATGAGGTGCAAGATACCCCCTTAAACTTTCAGAGATCGCGTGCACAAAATATTTGCTGCCGCAATAGACTGTATGATCGGGGTACACCTTGCGGCCGGCTATGGAACTCATATTTACAATCGTTCCAGCTTTGCGTTCTTTCATGCTTTTGATAAACGGGTGGAGTGCATTCATCACGCCTTTAATATTGATATCGACTGTTTCATCCCACTCCGTTGGATCCTGCTCTCCAATATCTGCAAGCCGTGCGATTCCAGCATTGTTAAACAGGCAATCAACCGGGCCATAGGTGTCTTCCGCTTTTATCACTGCCTTTGCAATCGCATCTCTGTCGCGAACATCAACTTTTTCAGACAGGCAGTTCGGAAGGTTAAGGTCTTGCATTCGATCCAGCCTTCTGGCCATAAGCAAAAGTGGATGACCAGCAGCGGAGAATGCTTTTGCTGTGGCTTCACCGATGCCGGAGCTAGCGCCTGTTATCGCTATTAGTGGCTTAGTCATTGGTGGCTTTTCCTCGCTATAGATATAGAATTAAGTTGATACGAGCTAGATCGCGTTTTTAGTTTCTCCATCAAACAGATGTAAATGATCTAACTCTGGTTGCAGATAGATTTCATCACCCGGATGCAACTCCAGACGTTCACGGGTGATGGCACAGATATCCTGGTTGGCAAGATGTGTATACACGTGAATTTCGGGACCGGTAGGCTCAACCACTTTCACCTTTCCAATAATCGCGGAATCGTTGTTAGAACCCGTCGTCGTATTGATGTGTAAATGTTCAGGCCTCACGCCATAGAATATTTTCTTACCGGCTTGCAGTTCGCGATTGGCGGGTAGCGGTAACTTCAACCCATCGCATACTGCCACTCGGGTGCCGCTGTGGTCTTCCACCTCGCACTCAAGAATGTTCATGCTTGGTGACCCGATAAATTGCGCAACAAAAAGATTGTTCGGATGGTCGTAAATTTCCATCGGCGTGCCACTTTGTTCGATGTTTCCGTCCCGCATAATGACCACCTCGTCGGCCATGGTCATCGCTTCGATTTGGTCATGGGTCACGTAAATAGTGGTGGTGTTTAATCGTTGATGCAGGTCTTTTATCTCGGTACGCATCTGGACACGCAGCTTTGCATCAAGGTTAGAGAGGGGTTCGTCAAACAAAAACACTTCCGGGTCACGGACTATCGCACGTCCCATCGCGACTCTTTGTCTTTGACCACCAGATAACTCTTTTGGTAGCCGATCGAGGTATTCATCCAAACCCAGTATGGATGATGCCCATTCTACTTTTTCGTCTATGGTTTTTTTGTCTGTTCTCTTTAAACGCATTGAGAACGCCATGTTTTTTCTAACACTCATGTGCGCATACAGCGCATAGTTCTGAAACACCATGGCAATGTTTCTATCTTTGGAGTGCACATCATTGACACGCTTGTCGTCAAAAAATATGTCACCCGCTGTGACTGATTCCAGACCGGCAATCATGCGCAGCAAAGTAGACTTGCCGCACCCTGATGGCCCGAGAAGCACTATAAAGCGGCCGTCGGCTACATTGAGATCGAGTTGGTGCAATACCTCGACTTTGCCGTAGCGCTTTTCCAGGTTGGATATTTTTACTGAAGCCATAAGGTAGGGGCCAGGACGTATATAGAGACGGCGAATATAAAATTCATGCATAAAGCCACCCCGTGACGAATGCACGGGGTAACTTTAATTTAACGACTAACCAAGATCCGCTTCGTCGACGACTGCGTCAACAAGCTTGGCTACCTGATCCATACACTTCTTGGCACTGCCGCCATATTCCTGACCAGTGAGCAGCTTGCCCAGTTCTGTCGGAATCTCGTTGTTGGCAACACCAGCCCAGATAGGCAGATCCGGCTCGGACGCCATCACGTTATCGATGGTCCACTTCACTGTATCAAGGTGACGCGTGGTACCAGCGCCTTCGAGGCCCTTCCTTTCTACAATGCGAGGGTCTGTAAACGAAGAGTTTCTCATTGGCGCAAAACCACCAATCAGTGTGCAACGAGTCATGATGTCTTTCGAGCACGCCCACTGCAGGAACAACCATGCAGCTTCTTCATTCTTCGAGTATCTGGAAAGCGCAATACTTGAACCACCCTGGTGACCCCAGCCTGGTATTTCGCCAAAACCAACATCATCACGAGATCTCAGTGATGCGCTGCCTTCAAGTGGCTTGGCCATTTCCCATAAGCCTTTCACTTCAGAGTCATCAGCATTCCAGCCCGGGAAGAATTCTGCCCAGCTCTGACACAGTGCAATCTGACCTGCTGAACCCATTTGCCACTGACCGTCCCAGGTAGATGTTACAGATGCCGCAGGTGAATTTGCCAGCAGGTTCTGGTACCACTCAAGCCCTGCTACTGCCTGCTCGTCATTGCCCGAGAAGTTTTTGTCAGATCCAAAGATCGAACCACCGTGTCCCCAGACTGCCTGAGTCCAGTCACACTCAAGAGAGTAGTGACCAGATTTTGCCTGCAGTCCGGTACCGAAAATGTTGTTCTCTTTTTCAGCGGCGGTAATTAACTCAACCGCAGCAGTGAAATCTTCATAGGTACGAGGGATCTCAATGCCATGCTTTTCGAGTATGTCTTTGCGATACATCAGGGTAAAGATAGGAATGTCGAATGGCAGTCCGATCCACTTGCCGTCGTATTCACAAATACCTTCTACCAGTGGTTTGGAGAAGTCATCGAAATCGAAGCCAGGCATCGCAAGATCCGGCTTGGCGTTATAGTATTCAACCGGATCAATGGTGTCCGGAGAAAAGGTCGATGTCCATGCCTGATCAAGGTAGTAGATGTCGTACGTACCGAGCTGGCCCTGAACATCCTGCGTTGCTTTAGCCAGTACCTGCTCAAGCGGTACAATTTCAATTTCGACATTGATACCGGTCAGTTCGGTAAATTCGCCTTTCAGCTCATTAAGCACGTTGGTGGGGGGTGTCGCTTCTGAAGTGTAACGAATAGTTGTGCCAGCGTAAGGCTTGCCTGCTTCACGCAGGAAATCAGCAATCTCAGGTGGTGTGTTACCGTGACCTTCCGCATGGGCGACATTGCCAAAGTAAGGGCGCCCCGGACCCCCGAGCATCCCCGCAGAATATGCAGAGAAGCCCACTCCGGCCATGCCCATCTTCTTCAGGAAGTCCCGTTTGGTCATCTTACCCGCGGTGAATTTGTTCGCGGTATCGATGATGAAGTTTTGCTTCTTAAAACTCTTAAAGCTCATCGTCTTTCCTCTCTATTGTAAAGATGCGTATTGCATCAGTCTTTTATAGCACCCATCGTCAATCCTCTTACCAAATGGTTTTGCACAAGAAGAATGAAAATGAATCCGGGTATAATCGCTGCGGTACCCAAAGCCGAAATGTAGCCCCACTCCGAACCGGTAGAAGTGACGAATGTTGTTATCTTTACCGGAATGGTTCGTATCGAGTTAGTGAGAAACAGCGATAATAAAAATTCTGTCCATGAAAATATAAAACACAGCACTGCGGTTGCCGCTATGCCTCCTTTAATCATTGGAAGCACCACCAGATAGAAACACTGAAATCGAGTTGCACCATCTATCATGGCTGCCTGGTCTACCTCTATCGGCACATCGTCAAAAAACGATTTAAGCAGCAGTAATGCTATTGGTATGTTGATCAATGTATGGGCGATTATTATTCCAAGATGTGTATCTCTGAGGCCAAGGTCCCGAAAGATAAATACCAAAGGTATAATGATCGCTATAGGTGGTAAAAACCGTTGCGATAACACCCAGTGCATATAGCCTTGTGAGCCTCTGAATGCCAATCTCGACAACGCATAGGCCGCCAGCAAAGAAACACTGGTGGCCAGAAAGGTGGAAGAAATCGCAATGATTAAAGACGACAGTATTGAAGATCGGCCATCGTATGCGCCCTCACCACTGGTGCCCATTAAAATACTGGAATTTGCGTCTGCCTTGCGTCCTCCAAGGACAGTAACCCGGTAGTTGTCAAATGTCGGCTTAAAGTCAAAAACAACCACGCGATCTTTATTAAATACGGCTGAAATCGGTTTGATAGATGTTAAGGCGAACCAGGCGATCGGAAAAATAAAAACAGCCACTATCACCAGAGAGA
>CAYPDN010000118.1:0-10449 GCA_964409445.1 uncultured Granulosicoccaceae bacterium | reverse complement strand
TGACTGAAAGAGTTCTGGTTAAGGCAGCTTCCAGCCGTCTGGTACAGGTACCTGCGACTTATGAAACTGTTACTTCACGCATCATGGAATCTCCTGCTCGTAAAGAGTGGAAGAAAGGCACAGGCCCTATCCAGCGTATAGATCACGACACTGGTGATATCATGTGTTTGGTTGAAGTACCAGCTACTTACAAGAACGTTTCCAAGCGTGTCTTGAAGACTGCTGCTACTACTCGTACTGTAAAGATCCCTGCTGAGTACAAGACAGTGACTAAGCAAGTTGTTGCTACTCCTGCTTCTACACGTACTGTAAGCATTCCTGCAAAGTACAAGAACATTCAGGTAACTGAAGTTGCAACTCCTGCTCGTCAGCGTGCAGTTGAAATCCCGGCTCGTTACAAGACTGTATCTCGTCAGGAACTGGTTAGCGAGTCTAAAGTTGAATGGCGCGAAATTCTTTGTGACACCAACCTGACAGCAGGCAAGATCACTCAGATCCAGCAAGCACTGCAATCAAAAGGCTTCAACCCGGGACCAATCGATGGCACCATCGGTTCAGACACTATGTCTGCGGTTAATGCCTTCCAGCGTTCTAAAGGTCTGCCAGTTGATAAGTACCTGAACATGGCTACTGTCAATGCTCTTGGCGTTCGATAAAACGCTTATCTGCTAAGCAGAAAAGTGCAGTAAAAAAATGGCCCGCACCATCACTGGTGCGGGCTTTTTTATAGATGAATTCTTCAATTCCCGTTTGCTGCGAAGGCAACTTTCATCAGGCCATAACTTTTAACAGCACGATTCCGCCCGCCACAAGACTCGCGGCCAGTACTCGCTGCCGGCCAAAGGGTTCTTTCAAAAACAACGCACCAATCAATGCGGCAAAGATGACACTGGTCTCGCGCAGAGAAGACACCACGGCAATCGCCCCAAAACTCATTGCATAAATCACAAGACCGTATGCGGCACCGGAAATTACACCGCCGACCGCAATTGAACCGGCAGACTCACGCAGATACGCAAACCATTCACGACGCTGTTTAAGTAACAACCATAAAACAATCGGCAGAGCTTCAAAGGTAAACAGCCAGAGAATATATGACAGCGCATTACCGGACTGTCTGACACCATAACCATCGATCACGGTATACATGGCAATAAAGACTGAAGTGATTGCACCCCAACCCAGTGCTACAGCAGTAATCTGACCTTTACTGCGACCAAACAATGCCAGACTCATCAAGCCAAGGCTGATTACAACTATGCCTATCGCGCTGCCAAAAGAGAGCTTTTCTCCAACAAATACCCACGCACCTAATGCCACAAGCACCGGTGCCATTCCTCTGAATAACGGATACACCTGTGAAAGATCGCCACTGCGATAGGCTTTTGCCAGCGTAAAATAATA
The DNA here is from genome assembly GCA_964409445.1 of uncultured Granulosicoccaceae bacterium. Classification (GTDB taxonomy): domain Bacteria; phylum Pseudomonadota; class Gammaproteobacteria; order Granulosicoccales; family Granulosicoccaceae. Next base: position 9,045 of record CAYPDN010000118.1, on the reverse strand, counting down.
CAGATTGTGTACGACAACCGACGCTACGATAGGCCACCAGCTGCCGACGGCAGGCAACGGTACGAACGGCAGCGCAAATACGCAAAGCATACCGGCACCGCGATACGCCGCTATCGAAAACTCCGGTGTACCGCCTGATTTGACCAGTGCATTCCAACTGGCGTGCATCACTGCTGCAAGCAGCACCAGAAGAATCAAATATGTACTCAATGGTTCAACCCTGACAGCTCTCAATGCACGATAGCACAGCGCAAAGAAATTGGTCTAACGCCGACTGACTGACGCCAAAAATTAGTATGCAGTGAGCGCAAAGTTAGCTGCCGAAGAATCAAGCCAACTGTACCGTTTATATGAGAACCACTAGATGCAACTGTAGAGTAACCGCCGTACAAATGGCACGGTAATCGCGCGGTAAGTCAGATCTAATTTACCCTGATTTAGACCTATGTTGAGACTACTCACCGCCGTATTGGCCATTGGCTTTTCTTCCCTCGCCATGGGAACAGCAAACGCTGAGGTTTCCATCACTGGCACACTCAGCAAGTGGCACCCGCTGACCCTTGATGTCACCGGAGCTACCAATCCGGTGGGAGAGCGCCTGAACACTCCCAACCCGTTTCTCGACTTCCGCTTTGACGTTACCTTTACGAGCCCCACAGACGAGACGTTTACTGTGCCGGGTTTTTTTGCAGGAGATGGCAAGGGCAACGGCATTGGCGATGTCTGGCGAGCGCGTTTTTCACCCAACCAGACCGGTCAGTGGAGCTATGAAATTTCGTTTCGCAGCGGTAAAGATATCAGCGTATCTGACACGGCCGGCATCGCCTTGCCGATCGACGGTACGAGCGGTGTATTTGATATCACACCACAAAGTGAGTCAGACGACGGTTTTTTGAAATACGGCCGACTGGAATACGTCGAAGAGCACTACCTTAAATTTGCAGATGGCCCACACTGGATAAAAGGCGGTATCGATAGTCCGGAAAACTTTTTTGGCTATGCAGGATTTGACGATACCGTTGATCAGCCGGGAGGTGCCAGCACAGGAACACTGCTCAACGGTGTTCACCATTATCCATCACACATAGCAGACTGGCGTGCCGGTGATCCTTTGTTTGATAACAGCCAGACACCAGACGCCGCTAAAGGAATTATCGGTGCGGTTAACTACCTTGCGAGTGAAGGCGTAAATTCACTGTACTTTTTACCCATGAACCTCGGTGGTGACGGTCGCGAAACTTATCCGTTTATCGGCACCAATGACACTTTCTATGTAAGTACCCACTATGATATTTCAAAACTATACCAGTGGAACATTGTTTTAAACCACATGCAAAATCAGGGAATTGCAGTCCACATGGTTCTTGCGGAAACCGAAGCAGGTAACACTAACTGGCTTGACAATGGCGAGCTGGGCATCGAGCGTAAGCTGTTCTACCGTGAAATGATCGCACGCTTTTCATACTTGCTGGCTGTTAAGTGGAATCTCAGTGAGGAAAGCCAATTCGGTGCAGAGAGACACAAAGCCTTTGCGGGTTTTATAAAATCAATAGACTGGGCCAAACATCCTGTCGCAGTACATTCACATCTCAACAAACCCGCGGCTACTTACGACCCGCTACTGGGTGATGAAACATTCGATGCATCATCAATTCAGTTCTCACCGGCCAATGCAGACGAATTTGTAGAAACGTGGCGACAAAAAACAGCAGATGCCGGCAGACCATGGGTGATCGATATGGATGAAGTCGGTTCTGCACTTGTCGGCCTGTCCGATACCAATGCCGCCACCCTCAGACGCGCGGTACTTTACCCTGTCTATTTCAGCGGTGGTAACATCGAATGGTACTTCGGTTACCACCCGTTGCCACTCGGTGGCGATATGCGCACTGAAGACTTTAGAACACGCGAAGAGATGTATCGCTACATGCGCTACGCCCGTGAGATGATGCAGGAACAGTTACCGTTCTGGGAGATGATTCCGGCTGATGAACTGCACAGCACACCGGGTGCTCAGGTGTTTGCCAAAGCAGCAGACACCTATGCAGTTTATTTATCAGACGCAAGACAAAGCGGCACGCTTACCGTAGCCCCGGGTAACTACAGACAGCGATGGTTTAACCCGAGAAACGGCGTCTTTGAAGGCACCGCTACAACCGTAAGTGCCTCAGCTCAAAATCCGGATCTGACTCTCGGTTCAGCACCCAATACGCAGGGTCAGGACTGGGTGATTGTCTTCGACAAAACAAACACTGACTCAACTGCAGGCAACCCGGATACAGATACAACACCGGACAACGAAGCAGTTGCGACAACCGACAGCGAATCAATCGACAGCGGAACCCCTAACAACGAAGCACCAATTGCAACAACGGAAGACACAACCAGCACTGAAGAGCCGGTAACTACACCTGATAATAATACGCCTGACAACTCATCAAACGAAAACGCTGAAGTTAGCGACGCGATCGATCCGTCAACACCTGAAACCGGGAACGCTCAACCCACCCCAACAGCGGAACTACTGGCTACATTTAACCCTGGCCTGAAAGATCAGCAACAGGAATCAACCCCAACAGTTGCAGGTAACAGTGATTCGGGTGGCACAACAGATCTGTGGTTTTTGCTGATGCTGCTTGCCACCTTGTTAGCACTTGGCTACACCCGGAAACCGGGCCTTGCTAAAAATAATATGTCATGACACAATAATAAACAATCCACGGCCTGCAGAACAGACATCCTGGGTTATAGTCATATAGTTAGTGTTTTAACCGGGACCGTCAATGCAACAAGAAATCGTCAGCAGGACAGTCAGACTGCCATTCCGACTACTAATGCCACTTATCAGTGCAGCCACGCTGGCCGCCTGTGGCGGTTCCTCATCAGGCAACCCGTTCTCAACCCAGGAAACCGCAGGGCCAATCTCTGTTGAGCAAACCGCACAGGGCGAAGACAATGGGCAGAGTATCGGGCAAAACATCGATACTGACAGCGGTGACGCAAACAGCAACGAACAGCCAGACACCGAAAACAGTGCACCGATTCCAACCCTGCGCCTGCCTTCAGGCGGACACCTCAGCAACCCGGAATTTCAATGGCCTGCTGTAGCAGGTGCAAGCAGATACCGTTTAGTGGTTGAAGATAACCGCGGTGATCAGATATCACAACAACTGACTTCGCAGGACGCTGGCTGCGTCAACGCAACAGATGCATGTCGTTTTACTCCATCAGTACAGATTCATGACAGCATTCTTACGTGGCGCACCGAAGCGTTCGATGTATCAGGAGACTGGATTGAAACCAGTGAAGAGGTTGCCTTCAATACGCTTCGCTCCCTGACTGCACAGCCTTTCACATCACTGGACAATGTCAATGCGCCACCAAACCCGGGTCACGGATTCCCAACCATTGAGTTTGATCAGTTTGTTGTACTCAACAATGACTGGAACGCACGCGCTGTAGACAGTGATGCATGGCGACAGACTGTTGCAGTTGATCGTCTGCCAAACGGCAATGCACAGATCGTCTTTGAATACGACTGGCTTACACAAAGCGATGGCGATGAGTTCGCTGTGAAGTCCTACCCGCAGGTGGTGTATGGCAACAAGCTGGGTGCGCATGTCTCAGGCACACCAGAAGAGTTAGGAGTACCGGTAACCGTGTCGAGCATGGGTGAATTTAAAATTGACTATCAGTACACAGAGACAGGCAGTGCCGAGCGCAATCTGGCCTTTGAATCGTTCTTCCACACTGACTGCGATATTGGTGGCCCTAACTTCGTAGTAGATGACCGCGAGTACGAAATGATGGTCTGGATCGCCAACCCTGACATCAGAACACCAGGTTCAACCAAAGCAGAATCTGGTGTGATGATTGACAATCAGTTGTGGGATGTCTGGATCAAACCACAGCAGGATAAGTCCTATATTGCATTCACCGCTTTAAATGAAGTGACAGCGGGCACACTCAACTGGAAGCGATTTGTCGACTGGACAGTGCAATGGTCAGCACTTAATCAACCGGTCTACGATGTAGACGCACTCGATACCAGCTGGTGTATGGCGGCGATTGAATTCGGTGTCGAGACCTGGTGGGGCGCTGCACGTCTGCAACTCGACGAATTAACAATTACACGTCAATAAAATTTCTGTACGCTTAGCGGGCCATATAACGAATACAGCCCGCAGAATTGCCAGAGCACAACTTCAAAGAATACGACTTCATAATCATAGGTGCCGGCTCAGCCGGCGCAGTCATCGCTAACAGGCTAAGCGCCAGCGGCAAACATCAGGTATTGTTGCTTGAGGCGGGTGGCACTGATCGACGTCTGTTTGTGCAAATGCCAATCGGCTACGGTAAAACCTACTACGATGAGCGTGTTAACTGGAAGTACCACACCGAACCGGTACCTGCGCTAAACAATAAGCCCAGTTACTGGCCGCGCGGTAAAGTTCTCGGTGGCTCAAGCTCTATTAATGCAATGGTCTTTGTACGCGGTCATCCACAGGACTACGATGACTGGGCGACTGTCGCACCCGGCTGGAGCTGGACTGATGTTGCGCCCATCTTCAAACGCATGGAAGCATGGAATGGTGAACAACATCCAGAGCGCGGTTTAGATGGTCCATTGTCAGTGCACAGTACGCACAATCAGGCACATCCGCTGTGCGAACATTTTTTTGCCGCATCTCAGCAACTGCAAATACCATTCAATACGGACTACAACACAGGTGATATGGAAGGTGCTGCACTGTTCCAGATTACAACCAAAGACGGATGGAGAGGTTCTACCTCTACCTGTTATTTGCGACCAGCACTGAAGAGACAAAACCTGACCCTTGAAACCCACGCACACGTAAAAAGACTGGTTGCTAACGGCAATAAAGCCGTAAAGGTCGAGTATCAACAACGCGGTAAAGATCTTACCGTCAAAGCAAGATGTGAAATTATAATCTGTGCAGGTGCAGTCAACTCACCACAGTTACTGGAGCTCAGCGGCATCGGAGATCCTGCCAGACTAAGTTCACTGGGTATAAAACCAATTCATAACTTACCGCAGGTTGGTGAGAATTTATCAGATCATCTGGGGGCAGATATAGTTTGTCGATCCAGATTGCCAAGTCTCAATCAGGAGTTACGGCCATTAATTGGCAAGATAAAGGCCGGACTCAAGTTTGTATTCGGCCGTAAAGGTCCGCTTAGTCTGAGTGTGAATCAGGCTGGCGGCTTTATACGCAGTCAGCCAGGTAGTGACAGACCAGATCTGCAGCTCTATTTTTCTCCGCTTAGCTATACGCGTGCGCCTGTCGGCACCAGACCATTAATATCGCCTGATCCGTTTCCGGGCTTTTTACTCGGGTTTAACCCCTGCAAACCAACCAGCATTGGCACTACGCATATTAAATCCGGAAATCCTTTTGACGCACCCGCAATTCAGCCCAATTACCTGACCACCGAACACGATCGGCATCTAATGCTTGAAGGTATGAGATTGATGCGGCGCTATACCAGCACAGAGGTGATGCAAAATCTGGTGGAGGAAGAAATTTACCCGGGTGTTGACATCCAGAGTGATGATCAACTCACTCGGTTCATTGCTGACAACGCATGGACTGTCTTCCACCCGTGCGGCACCTGCAGGATGGGTACAGGCCCAGCTGATTCGGTAGTCAACTCACGATTACAAGTCCATGGCATGCACGGACTACGGGTAGCAGATGCCTCGGTGTTTCCGTCAATACCAACAGGCAATACCAATGGGCCGGCAATTATGGTCGGTGAAAAAGCAGCCGAGCTTATTCTGCAGGACAATCCTGCATAACGATATATGACTTCACCAATCATTCCAGTACACTAACCCACACTAACTAGTGAGCTCGCAGGAGGAACTCATGGGTTGCCAATATTTCGAACCAACTGACGCAGGCGCAAACAGCTATACCGTTGCGATTCCAAAACTGACTTTCGGCCGTGGATCACTGGCAGAAGTTGGCCAGCGTGCCAGTGCACTTGGCTTTAAAAAAGTGGCGTTGTTTACCGACCCGATACTCGAGTCTGGCCCAATTGTCGAGATTGTCAGGCAATCACTGAAACAGCACGGTATCGAGTCCAATACTTTCTCCGACATTCGCATAGAACCAGATGACGATTGTGTGATGGTGGCAGCTGCAATGCTTACCGAATCAAACCCTGACGGCGTAATATCTGTCGGTGGTGGTTCAGTGATAGACACCGCAAAAGCGGCACTGTTAGTAGCAGGACACGGCGGACATATACGCGATTACTTTGCAGCCCCGGCGGGTAACGGCAAAGCTGTACCGGGGCCAGTACTACCGCACATTGCCTGCCCTACCACATCCGGCACTGGCAGCGAGTGCACCTCTATCTCGGTAATCAGAATCAACGAGCTGAATACCAAGTTTGTTGTGGCAAGCCCGCACCTTTTAGCGACGCAGGCTATTGTCGACCCGCAGTGCTGTGACAGCCTGCCGGGTAACGTCGTAGCTTCAACCGGGTTTGATTTACTCTGTCACGCACTTGAGTGCTATACCGCAAAAGCCTATACACAACATCTCGAAGTCAAAGATCCGAACGCGCGACAACTAATACAGGGGGCAAACCCGTTCAGTGATTTGAGTGCACAGAAAGCACTTGAGATCGCTGGTGATTTTCTGGTACGTGGCGTTGCAGACAGTACCGACCGAGAAGCAAGAGACAATCTGATGTGGGGTGCTACTCTTGCAGGAATTGCATTCGGTAATTCCGGCACGCACTTACCACACGCCATGTCCTATGGTGTTACACATCTGATGAATGATATAACCTCAAAAGACTATCAGGTCGCTTCACCTTTTGTACCACATGGCATCAGCGTCGTAGTTAGCGCACCCTCTATATTTAACTACACTGCAGCCGCTACTCCTGAGAGGCACCTGGAGGGCGCTGGATTTCTGGGTGCAGATGCAAAAGGTGCTACAAAAGATGAGGCCGGTGAAGTGTTATCGAAACGTCTGATTGAGTTGATGCGAAACACTCAAATACCCAACGGACTCAACGGCGTCGGTTTTGACCAGGCACACGTATCAGCGCTTGCGGAATCGTCTTTCAGACAACAGCGAGCAATAGCCAATGCACCGCGTGAATCTAACCTTACAGATCTTGAAAATATGTATAGCGGTGCGTTGAGTTACTGGTAGGAACCTGTGACAACTCTCTTTTGAAAACCCTCTACGAAGATAGAAGGTCAAACGCAATCATCAACACTTAGCACTATCCCGCTCTAAAACAGACTGATGCCATCGATGCAAATTCTGATACTCCGCCAACGGTTCAAGCTTTATCCATTTTGCAAACTCAATAGTGATAAATGCAGTAATGTCAGCCACGGTAAAATTGTCACCAGCTACAAATTCACGACCGTCCAGACAGCTGTTTAACCAATCCATGAAGTGCTCTGATCTGGCACGGCCACGATCAACCAGCTCCGGTATCTGAGCATGTTGGTGCGGACCGGTAACCGCATGGTTTTTAAATCCCTTCGAGCGATTGCGAAAAGACTCACCAACCGCCTGTAAGCCGTCTTGTTCTATCCGCCAGTCGAGATCGGCAATCTGGCCTCGCTCAATCGCATCGCGGCCCATCAGTGCGGGCTCTGGATGTATCGCTTCGAGATAGTGACAAATTCCATGGGTTGAACGTAAAACGGTACCATCATCGAGCTCTAAAACCGGTACAGTTCGATGCGGGTTGAGGGCCGCGAATGCCGGGCTATCCTGCTCGCGATTCCCGAGATCAACCTCCACTACCGGTATGTCGATTTTCTTTTCAGCAATGAACATTCGAACCCGTCTCGGGCTCGGAGCTGACGCACAATCGTAAAATTTCATAAGCCACTCAATATCACTCTTCAAGATAAACATGCGGTAACCCACAATCCGCCGGATTGCAGTGCATTCCACTGAGTACTGTCTAGTATTATAAGTTCAGATCGCATGCCAGCAAGACAATTGCTCCGGCACGGCAAAATAGTTCAGTTATTTATAAACCTAACGGACAATCTGTTGTCCACTCCATACCCACCGCACACTCTGGATTTTCATGAAAAAACTCATATTGGCAACTCTGGTCGCCACCACCTGCTCTGTTGCACACGCAGAAGTCAACCTCGACGACGAAAACGAGAGCCTCAGCTACAGTCTCGGTATGCTGCTCGGTGAGCGCTTTACCAAACGATTTGGCGATCTAAACTACGAGGCGCTGATGGAAGGACTGCAGTTGGCCCACGAAGGCAAAGAAACCCAAATCACCTCGGAAGAAGCACAAGCAAAGTTACAGGACTTCGAGCAGGCAGCCAATAAAGAAGCGCAGATGGCAGCCGCAGAAGAAGGTGCAAAATACCTTGAGGAAAACAAAGCTCGCGAAGGCGTTACAGTGACAGAATCCGGCTTGCAGTACGAAGTCCTCACTGAAGGTGATGGACCCAAGCCGACCGCGGAAGACACAGTCAGCGTGCACTACGCCGGCTCATTGATCGACGGCACCGAATTTGATAGTTCGATTGCACGCGGACAACCATTTGAAACGCCGCTGACCAGTGTAATCCCGGGTTGGACAGAAGGGGTACAACTGATGAATACCGGCAGCAAGTATCGCTTTGTGATCCCTTCAGATCTCGCCTACGGCGACAGAGGTGCCGGCCAGGCAATCGGTCCAGGTGCGACACTGGTATTCGAAGTCGAGCTTCTCGAAATTAAATAACCCAGGATTAAATTGCGCTTTGTTAAAAGCGCAGGTACTCGCTGGTGGCAGCACTGTCTGTCACCAGTCCTGCACCTTATCAATGGTTGTCGCAATTCAGGTACCGCGATAACTGCCATCGTGATATCTATCCATTTGTGTATAAGTTAAGCACAAAGGCAACTCGCCTGCACTTGCGAACCGCGAATAGAAGACATCGATGACTGAATCAAAACGCAGACCCCGCCGCGGTGCGCGCGCCGCAAAAAAAGCCGAGCGCGCAGCCCCTCTGGCGTATGAAGAACGCGC
>CAYPDN010000117.1:4838-10450 GCA_964409445.1 uncultured Granulosicoccaceae bacterium | reverse complement strand
ATTGCAGAACTTCAGCAGTTTGTCAGCCGCTTCTCGGCCAACGCATCAAAGGCGCGTCAGGCAACCTCGCGAGCAAAGCAAATAGAGAAGATCCAGCTTGAAGACATTAAGCCTTCAAGTCGCGTCAGTCCGTACATTCGCTTCACACAAGATAAAAAACTTCATCGTCTGGCGTTGACTCTTGAAGGTTTAGGCCACGGCTTTGACGAAGGACCACTCTTCAATGGCGGTGAACTACTCCTTGAGGCAGGTTCCCGTCTGGCGGTCATTGGCGAGAACGGTACTGGTAAAACTACACTGCTTAAACTCTTAATGAACGAACTGCAGCCAAATGACGGAAAAGTGCAATGGGCCGAAAATGCCGCACTCGGTTACTGCCCTCAGGACAGCAACGATCAGTTTGATAATAACTTAAGTTTATTTGACTGGATGACCCAGTGGCGCAAACCTGAACACGATGATCAAATTGTTCGCAGCACCCTGGGCCGATTACTGTTCTCAAACGATGATTTCAAAAAACAGGTTAAGGTCTGCTCCGGTGGTGAGAAAAACCGTTTGTTATTTGGCAAATTGATTATGACCTCACCCAATGTACTGATCCTTGATGAACCGACCAACCACCTGGATATGGAATCAATCGAGGCACTGAACCTGTCACTGGAACACTACGAAGGCACACTGATATTCGTCAGCCACGATCGCGAGTTTGTATCGTCACTGGCAACCCGCATCATTGAGATCAAAGACGACAAACTCAATGACTTCATTGGCACCTATGATGAGTTTCTATCCAGTAAAGGTGAAACGGATATTGCGGCTAATTTTTAAGCCGCAACAGGCATGGATGAAGCTCAAGGCCACAAAAAATGTCTGCGCTAAAAATACTTGCCTGCCAGATCAGTATTCCTGCAACCAGTACTGTTGAAAGTCGCGACAAACATCTGGTACACACAGCTGCCAAGGTAAATAAATGGCTTGCAGATGATCCAGCGGATATTCTGGTGCTGCCCGAACTCTCATCACTGGACTATTCCAACGAGACTTTCGCCAACCTTCAGGGTGTTGCAGAAGAGGACAATGGCAGTTCCTACCAAACCTGGAGTGCTGTTGCCAAAAATCACAACTGCTGGGTACTCTATGGTTTCGCCAGACGCTGCAGTCAGGGAGCGAACCCCTCATTCAGCATAGCGACAGGGGTTACAAACCCTGATGGTAATCTGGCCGGAGTGTACGAGAAGCTGCACCTGGCTCAGTTTGGCGCGTCTGAAGAGAAGGATTATTTCAATGTCGCCGGAAACAAGCTGCTTGTATTTGAGTGCAAGGGTTTTAAACTGGCACCAATCATCTGTTACGACATACGCTTTGCAGAGCTTGCCAGAACATTGGTACTGCAACATGGTGTTGATTGCATACTACATACCGGCGCTTATGCCCGTGACCCGTCGTTTGACAGCTGGCATGCATTTGTTAAAACTCGGGCAATGGAAAATCAGATTTACCTGCTCAGTCTGAACCGGGCTGGATCCTATTTCGGGCACTCAGTCTTTGTACCACCCTGGGTAGATGAAACGATACAACCGACCACTTTTAGTGAGCATAAAGAACAGAGCTTATTGTTAACTTTAGAAAGAGACGCAATGGACTACGCGCGGGATGAATTCCACTTTCTGGATGATCGGCTGTCATCATATGATTTGCCGGTTGTGCAATTGAACCAGAGCTAGTGCGACACAAATAAAGTTGGCAACTCTGACCGATGCAAAGGACAGGATTTGACCCTTAGCTGCCGGCTCAGGACAAAAGGGAAGCAGGTTCCCGATAGTCCATTCAGAGTAAAGCGACGTTCAAGGTGCACCTTGTTCAAGTCAAAAAGTACAAAGCAATTGATGCGATTATAACAATGTCAATAATAACGAAGACCCATGTAACCCAGGGTCGTACCTGTGCTGTTTTGCGGGTAACAAGTGCGCCAATCAGCCCGATAGCTGTAACTACCAGTGCGACAATAGCAACTGCGTTACCACCGGTAAAAGTCACGATCAGATAACCAAGAACAATATAGATTATCCCGAAAGGTATTAAGCGCAGGGTGTCCTTGTTACGCCCACCCATCAGCCATTCAAGCGCATGCCAAAATCCGGTAAATACCAGTAGTGCCCCGGCTAGTCCCATCAGAAGTTGCTCTTCAGCTTAAAAGGTTGGGCACGGGAATCCTGCGACTCCCCACGCCAGTAAATCATCTATGTGTTCCTGCAAGCTATATGGAGCCGGTTCTCTGCCGCCACCCGGATTCCAGGCCCAGTGAAGAATGAGATCATGATCCAGATGTTCAGCAAGCTCCACCATCGTCCGGTTACCATTCAACTCGGGGTCACGCAGTTGTTCACAGATCTGCCTGGAGGTACGACCGAACCAGTGCGCTTCAGGTGGCGCAAGCGCCCACGCCATCGCTACCCGCGGTGCTGCGTGAGGTGTATCATTGGCATCTTCTTTAACCTCACTTGTCGCGGTATGGCAGGTTGAACAAAGTAAGTGCTCAGCACCTATTCGGCTGGCACCAGCCTGAATGTTCATACCATGCGTGCGTGTCTTGCCATAAGACTTGCCAGACCACATTGGTCTGTCACTGGGGCCGGTATGACAATTAGAACACCGGGGGTGCGATGCTACTTCATAGACCCGTGACCATGCTTCCAGTCCCTGCTCCTCTGACACCGACCCCTCTTGCGGAGGATTGATCACGGTTTTACTATCGGCGGCATAGGTCACAGGCAATGTCATGAACACGAACGCAGCTACTGCTTTTATAAGTTTGTCCATTTAACTGTTCCTACACAAAATCGATGTGTTTGTTAAACGGCAGCTCTCGGATTCTTTGTCCGGTTGCAGCGTATATTGCGTTGCCCAGCGCAGGAGCTGCCGGTGGCAATCCCGGTTCTCCAATACCACGAATATGTTCGCTATTTTCAAGCACTACAACTTCTACTTCCGGTGTTTGATACAACCGCATGCCTTCGTACGCATGATAGTTATTTTGCTGCGGCGCGTAATTTTCATAGGTTAATTCACTATTGATCGCATGACTCAGACCGTAGATCAATCCACCAAACAATTGAGCTTCAATGTTAGTGGGGTCCAGAACAGTACCCACATCAGCAACGATATAAGCCTTATCTATTTTGATCCCCGCTTCGGTGCTGGTTACTTCTATCACCTGTGCCGCTGGTACACCGAATGACATACAAAATGCCACACCACGACCACGGGCTTCACCAGCAGATGAAGGGCCGAGCGCAGGCCCATCCCATCCGCTCACCTTGCCAACTTCTTCGAGCACCTTTTTAGAAGTATCATGCATGCATAGCCGTAAGCGCTCTTCCAGCGGATCAGCACCTGCCGCATGAATAAGTTCATCCAACCAGCTGTCATGAAAAAAGCCGTTACCAGAAGCACCGACAGAACGCCATGAAGATACAGGCACCATGGACGGCGCACGATAACCAGTTACACGGTAATTCGGTATCGCAAATGGCTGATCCCAGGAACCGGTAGTGATCGTTGCATCTGGCCCTGGTATCGATATTCCACTAAGGCGTTCGAACCATTCTGGTGCCATAGCGGATTGACTGACCGACAGATCAAACGTTTCCACTTTGCCGTCCGCCACAATACCTCGAGCACGAGTTACAGCAGCTGGACGTGGATAGTCATGAGTCATATCCTCTTCACGACTCCAGGTCATTTTCACAGGTGTGCCTTTGACAGTCATTGCAAGTTCAACTGCTTGCTCGACATGTGTCATCTCAAGTTTGTGACCGAAACTACCACCCATCGGTTGGGCGTATACAAAAACATTCTCGGGGTCGACACCAGACAGTGCCGCAGCCTTATCACGAATAAATAACGGTATTTGAGTACCGGTCCAGATTTCCACTTTACCGCCGGCCACCTTGTCTTCTTCAACTTTAACGATGGCATTCATTGGTTCCATCGGTGCGTGTGCAAGGTACGGAACCCGATAAGACGCCTCAATCACGTCACCGTCTGCAAGTGCGCTTTCGACATCGCCGTCGTTGCGTTGACGATGATCTAAATCCTCTTCGTTATCCACAGAGGCTTCAAGCGCATCCCAAATTTTTGCGGAGTTTTCGGGGTATGGCCCTGGGCCCCACTCGCAGTTAAGCGCCTGTAGCGCTTTAAATGCATACCAGGTGTTAGAAGCAATAACGCCTACCCCATGTTTGACTGGCACTACATGTTGCACACCCGGCATGCCGATGGCCGCGTCACCGTCATAACTAAGTACTTCACCACCAATTCCCGGATTGGCACAAACGGATGCATACACCATCCCTTCAACTTGCTTATCAATACCGTACACTTCCGTGCCGGTGCACTTGGCAACCATATCCAGCCTTTGCATATCAGGCTTACCCAGGTAGCGCCATTCAGATGGATCTCGCAAAGAAACGTCCGTGATGGGGTCAATGTTTGCGGCATCTGCAGCAAGTTCGCTATAGGCTAATTTGGTGCCGTCAGGCAGGATGACATTGCCATCTTCTGTCTTAACATCGGCACGTGCTACACCCGCTTTCTGTGCTGCGGCTTCCTTAAGTGTTTCCCTTGCCACAGCTCCTGCCGTACGAAGTCGATCGAACATATCCGGTACAGTCGATGAGCCACCCGTCATTTGCATTGCAAAGAGCTTCGCAGGCACTGCCATAAACTTACGCATTGTTTCTGCTGTAGAGCTATCGTCATAACCCGGAAACGGTACGCCTTCGCCGAGCACCGCAGCGTTGTAGTAGGCAGGCCCTGGTAATCCAGGTGTTATTGTTGCACTGGCTGGATCGATATCGAGTTCTTCTGCAATGAGATTGGCTTGAATCGAATATGCGCCTTGTCCTTTGTCGGCCCTCGGTGTAATCAAGGTTATTCCGTCTGAATTAATCTTCACAAACGGTGTTATTGCAGCTTCACCCTCTTCGAGATTATCCAGCAACGGGTTTGGTATCGGGCGCTTCGCCATGTATGTACCGAACGCAACACCACCCGCAATCGCCGCCGAGCCGATCAGAAAGGTTCGCCGTGTGATTGTGCCTACCGTTTTAAGTGCACCCATTTCAGCTCTCCTGCAGTTTAGTGGCTGCAGTTTTAACTGCCGCACGGATACGAGGATAAGTGCCGCACCTGCACAAATTGCCACTCATCACCGCATCAATCTGCTCATCTGATGGGCTTGGCTGTGTTGCCAATAGCGATGCTGCCTGCATAATCTGACCCGACTGACAATACCCACACTGCGCAACCTGATGCTCAACCCAGGCCTCCTGTACCGCATGCATAGCGTCGGGATTGCCGAGACCCTCGATTGTCTGGACCTCGCCATTGAGATCTCCGACCGCAAGCTGACAGGATCTGACCGCCGATCCATTAACGTGCACAGTACAAGCACCGCACTGAGCAATGCCGCAGCCGTACTTTGGCCCCGTTATACCCAGCTCATCCCGGAGCACCCACAGAAGCGGCATTTCAGGCTCTACATCAACCTCAAAGGTTTCATTGTTGACGGTAATTTGCATAGTTGTGATATCCCTACTGGCCAGAATTTC
>CAYPDN010000117.1:0-4738 GCA_964409445.1 uncultured Granulosicoccaceae bacterium | reverse complement strand
AACAGCACCCATAAAGATCGTGCTTCGCGAGCCTGGCTTTTGAAATTGCCGGTGACGACAAGCCGCAAAGTACTCTGGCAACATCAGTATTCGTCGCAAGTACTTCAGGTTTTTCACTCTGCAATTCCCTGGCGGCTTTTATCACAGCACCGTCAACCGCGATATTTGCAAGCTTGTTCATTACAACAGCACGGCCACTTTCACAGTATCCGCAGTGACCGCAGTCTTTTTCAAGTGACTGGTCGAATCGTTCGCAAAGTGCTGATGTCTGACACTGTGAAAGGCTTATCCAGTCCACTACCTGCTGCAGTCTTTGAATTTCACGCTCCTGGCGATCGAGCGCATCATCTGACAATTCTTTTGCAAGTGCTTTTGTGGTTGCAGGCGTTTTAAGTATGGTATAGCGATTGCGCACACCAGCCACTTTGACTTCAAGCATGCCTTGTTCACCGAGGTAGTCGAGTGCGGATACCAGCCGTTGTCGCGATGACTTCAGCGCTTCAGTGGCAGCCTGCAGATCAATCTGAAACCAGATCCGGTTCTTTGTTGCCTGTTTAAACAAGTCTGCAATGAACTGTTGTCGCTCGCCTTCAAAGCGGGAGAGTATTTCCGCTGAAGACAATAATGGTTTGAACTGGTAGTTTGCATAGAACGGCGTACCGCCTTTTAAATAGCCATCCAGCTCTAGTCTGGTTAACAGTGTGCGCAGAACCAATGGTCTGATGTCGCATTGATTTGATAACTCATACAGAGAAATATCAAACTCACCCTGATGAGCGAATACCTTATCTACAAACCTGCCCAAGGCCACATCTGTGGGAGTATCACCATAGATAAAGTTTTGCAGTGGAATCAGGTCTTCAGCGCACGCCAGTGTATGACAAACTGACGGCTCACCGTCGCGCCCGGCGCGACCAATCTCCTGCGAATAATTCTCAAGGCTTTTAGGCAGGTTGTAGTGGTATACCGCACGAATATCTGCTTTATCGATGCCCATACCAAAGGCAATTGTCGCCACCACAATTGCACTGTCAGAATTTATAAACCAGTCCTGCACTTTGACGCGATCATCGTCCTTCATACCGGCATGGTAGTAGTCTGCATTGTGGCCGTTGGATTTCAGAAATCCTGCAACATGCTCTGCAGTTTTTTGTAACGTGACGTATACAATCGTCGCACCCGGGTCACCTGCTTTTATCAGTTTCAACAAAGCTGCATCACGCGCTGAAGATTCAACGGCTTGCGCACGCAGAGTCAAATTACTTCGATAGAAGCCGGTATTGATGGCGCAGTCAGGGCTAATACCAAACTGTGTGCAAATATCTTTAAGTACATCACGGGTGGCAGTTGCGGTAAGGGCCAGAAGCCGCTCTGCCTTGCACTCACGCGCGAACTCCAGCAACTTGAGGTAGTCCGGCCTGAAGTTATGCCCCCATTCAGAAATACAATGCGCCTCATCGATCGCAAACAACGAGACAGATACATTGGCCAGCGATGCACGGAAACGCTCGTTGTTAAAACGCTCCGGGGCAACATATAAGAGACGAAGCTCGCCGCTACGGATGTCATCCATCACCTGACGATACTCATCTAACGTTTGTGTTGAGTCGAGGCGACTGGCTTTGATACCGCGCTCACCCAATGCATCGATCTGATCTTTCATCAACGCCAGCAGAGGTGATACAACCAGAGTCAGGCCGTCCAGACACAAAGCCGGCAACTGATAACACAGAGATTTGCCACCACCGGTCGGAAATACAGCGGCCGCTGACTGACCGGCAAGCAGTCGGGTTATTACTGCCTCCTGTCCCTCACGAAAAGCCTCGTACCCAAAGTACTTCTTTAGAACTTCACCTGGCTCAGGGATTGTGGATGGCGAAGACATAGATCCGGTTGGATGCTTAAGATTTGCTTGATTCATGATTACTTCCTACAGCTTTAACTTCACAGGATCGAATTTGATCCTCTGTCACTTTACTTCAGCAGAGTGAGCAATGCACGAAGCAGTTGAACCTATAACAGCAAGAGCAGTCTGGAGAAGTCGTAAACGCTAAAACTCGCGTCTGCGCAACCACGAGCGTTAAAGCAACCACAAGCCCTTATGCAACCACCACGGCAATAAAAAGCTAACCTTCAGCCTGCTGCTCAAAGAAAGAAGCACCCTTTGGAACTTGTGGTAACTCAATATCATACGGCACTGATCGCACGCGATTAGTTTTTTCACCACGCACCACTAATCCTTCATACCTGTTTGGCATCGGGTTAGGTGATTGTGGTATCGCATCTTCTGCGGAGTACACCGAAATAAACAAAGTGCGCGGACTGTCGGAAAGATTGGGCGCCGATCCATGCAGTAAGCGGGTATGCATTAGACAGACAGATCCTGCAGACCCTTTGCAGGTTACCGACGATGACTGGCAGTTTTCTGCAGCATCTTCTGCTATTGCACCGGTAAAAACTCCATCGTGCCAGAGACTGTGAATATCACCTTTGTGCGATCCGGGCACGACTTCAAGAGGTCCGTTTTCATCGGTAACTTCATCTACCATAAGAAGTGCGGTAATCAGATCATCATTGCTGTGAGGCGTGAACGGAAAATCCTGATGCCACTTCACTGCTGTTTTCGCACCGGGCAGCTTTGAATTTATTTTGCTGTGGTGGAATTTAATATTGGGGCCAATTAATTCAGCAACGCAGTCTGCCATGTGGCTTTCTGTCATAGCCTTGTAGTACGCATCAGAAATTTCAACCGGTGCGTTAACACGCCGAAGCGCAGGCTTGCTTTTGCTGTGCCCGGGTTCAAGATCAAATCGCGGTCGGCCATCAAATGCCTCGCCATACGCGTCGGTTTGATCACGGCTTTCATCCACCCAGTTTTCGAAATCCTGAGTCAGCTGGCTGAGCATCTCTGCATCAACAGCATTTTCGATCACAAGGTAACCGTGTTCATTAAAAAATTTGATTTGCGACTGATCGAGGGCTGCCATGGCCTGGCTCTGGTTGAAGCGAAAGCTAAACATGCCACAAAGCCTGCATTGTCTCAATCACCTGTGCTCTTTATTATGCGGGCTATCCAGTTTTGACAGCACCTGGCCCGGAATACGTTAAATGAGCGACGCGCTCGACACATTTCACCCGCAAATACGCCATTGGTTTAACCATCGATTCAGCCAACCTACCGCTGTCCAGCAAGCCGCGTGGCCAGCGATAGCATCCGGTGAGCATGCATTGATAACCGCACCCACGGGCAGTGGTAAAACTCTCACCGCATTTCTCTGGTCACTGAATCGATTTGCCAATGAAGACTGGCAGATCGGTGCCACGCGCCTGCTATATGTTTCTCCGCTCAAAGCACTGAACAACGACATTCAACGCAACCTGCTTGAGCCACTTAACGAGCTCAGTGCACAGGGAATAATGTCTGGCATCAAAGTGGAGACCCGTTCAGGTGATACATCGCAGAATGATCGCCAGCGCATGCTGCGCAAACCACCGGATATTCTAATCACCACACCGGAAAGCCTTACCCTGTTGCTAACAACTACGCGCGGCAGACTGGCACTGAGCACTGTCGAAACACTAATAATAGACGAGGTGCATTCACTGGTCGACAACCGACGCGGTGTGGCACTAATGACCGCTGCAGAACGATTGCTGGAGCTGACCGGCAGCCTGCAAAGAATTGCCTTGTCGGCAACAGTGAGTCCGCTTGAATCAGTAGCGCAGTACGTTGGGGGTTACGATGAAAACGGTAGCGCAAGAGATGTATCTATAGTCAACCCACCGACTGAAAAATCTATCTCACTCGATGTACGCTACCCGGTGGAAGTTAAAGAAGCTGCGGAAAATGGCGAGTCGGTGTGGGACCCGCTGGCTGAAAAATTTCGCGATGTTGCATTAAACAACCGCAGCACACTATTTTTCACCAACAGCCGTGCAATGGCAGAAAAAATCACACTGAAAATTAATGAGCAATCACCGACATTGCTGGCTTATGCACACCACGGATCACTGGCACGTGAGATTCGCTCTGAAGTTGAACGCAGATTAAAGTCCGGTGAGCTGCGCGCCATCGTTGCGACCAGCTCACTTGAGATGGGCATTGATATCGGCAGCCTCGATCAGGTAGTGCTGCTGCAGTCTCCCCCCGGAATAGCGACAACCATTCAACGCATCGGACGCGCGGGCCACAGTGTTGGGCAGGAAAGCCGCGGCTCTTTATTTCCAGTCCACGCCGCAGACTTTGTAGAGGCAGCAGCATTATCAGCTGCAACTGTCGCTCGTGATCTCGAACCTTTAAAACCCATGATCGGTGCGCTGGATACACTGTCTCAGGTAATTATATCAATGTGCGCCAATGAAACCTGGAAAGCGGATGATATTTACCAGCTTGTGAAAAGATCAACACCGTATCAGCATCTGTCACGAGAACAGTTTGATCTGGTGATGGAGTTACTGGCAGGTCGTTATGCGGGCTCCCGAGTGCGCGAGTTGCAATCACGCATTATCTATAACCGTATTGAAGGTACAGTCGCAGCAAAGAAAAACGCTGTTTTCGCACTGTATAACTCTGGTGGCAGTATCCCCGACCGTGGTTACTACCAGATTCGCCACGCAGACACAGGTGCCAAAATTGGTGAGCTTGACGAAGAATTTGTCTGGGAGGCACGTGTTGGAGATACGTTCGCACTGGGCACACAACACTGGCAGGTCAGGCAGATTAATCATAACGATGTAT
>CAYPDN010000116.1:5635-10493 GCA_964409445.1 uncultured Granulosicoccaceae bacterium | reverse complement strand
GCAAAGTTCGTGCAGGAGAGCTGTGCACGGCGCGGCTGATTCTGTTTGGTTCGCTGCAGTTGGTCGAGGTAGCCTGACCGGTGTTGTTCGCTGCGAGCGATAATTCTCTCAGTGACGGATTGGAGCGTTTTGTTTGTTGTGGTCATGATCTGCAATCCGATGGCTGTAATAATACTACGAAAAATTTTGGAATCAAGTGTTTTTCCGAACCTGTGAGATGTTTTGCTATCAATTTAGTGTTCGATTGTGTTGAGAAAAATACCTGCAAAAGCCGCAATTAGCTAAAAGCTGTAGTGCTACGCGCTATTGTAGTATTATTACCATTTTCTGTAGGTTATCAATAATGATAGCCCTTTCAACCCGGAAACTAAATGGAAAACACGTCTGATTCCCAATTGCCGCCATTTGATTTGGTGCTTTTTGGCGGCACTGGAGACCTGGCGCTACGCAAGCTATTGCCGGCACTGTACTTTCGCCACCATGAGGCTCAACTTCCTGAGCAGGGAAGAATTATCTGTGTTGCCCGCGGCGTACATACTACGGAAGAGTTCATCGGCATCATGGAAGAGGCTGCCAAAAGGTACATAAAACCAGGGGATTTCCACCCGGATACCTGGCAGACGTTCTGTCAACGCGTTCTGTATTTAAAGGTTGATATCACCGCGCAGGAAGATTACGAACCACTGGCCGAAGTGCTGAGTAAATACCCGGATAGGGTTCGTGCTTTTTATCTGTCGACAGCACCAGGTTTGTTTAGTCGTATTTGTAGTGGTGTTAGTGAAGCTGGGTTGGTTACACCTCAAAGTAGAGTGGCTCTGGAGAAACCGCTGGGCCGTGATTTGCAATCTGCACTTCAGATAAACGACGAACTAGCAGAGGTTTTTAAAGAGAATCAGATTTATAGAATTGATCACTATCTCGGTAAAGAGACTGTGCAAAACCTGATGGCGCTTCGCTTTGGTAACTCCCTGTTTGAACCTTTATGGCGGCGTGAGCACATCAGAGATGTGCAGATAACTATTGCGGAAAGTCTTGGAGTAGAGAGTCGTGCCGGTTACTACGATCATACGGGTGCGCTGCGAGATATGGTGCAAAACCATTTGTTGCAGCTTTTGGTCATTTTGGCGATGGAGCCGCCGATAAGTATCGACTCCGATTGCATCCGAGATGAAAAAATAAAAGTACTGCGCGCGCTTGAGCCTATTGTCGGTAAAGATGTCATCAAACATACCGTTCGCGGGCAGTACAAAGCGGGCGCAGTCGATGGCAACAACGTTATTGCCTACAAGGATGCGGAAGGTGTACCTCCTGAAAGCAATACTGAAACATACGTAGCGATCAAGGCTCAGATTAATTCATGGCGTTGGAAGGATGTGCCATTTTTTCTCAGAACCGGTAAATCAATGCCGGAAAAACGCACAGAGATAATCATCAACTTCAACTCGGTGCCGCACTCAATTTTCGAAATGCCGGATACGACCAATCGATTGGTTATACGGTTGCAGCCGGAAGAAATAATCAAATTGCAGATATTTGCCAAAGGTCGAGGTGATGCAATGCGGCTGTTGCCGGTGAATCTCGATATCGACTTTAACCAGGCATTTAAAAAGCGTCAGATGATTGCCTACGAGAGATTGTTGTCAGACATCATTCGCGGCAACCAGACCCTGTTTAATCATCGCGATGAAGTCGCAGCCGCCTGGAACTGGATCGATCCGATCATAGAAGGTTGGGAGACTTATGATGTTGCTTCTCAGCTTTATGCCGCAGGGACCTGGGGACCGGCTGCTGCATCAGCCTTAATCGCACGTGATGAGTGCGGCTGGGCGGAGGAGTACCTCGATGCTCAGTAGTATTTTTAAAGGTGAGGTGGTGACAGAGAATGATGCTCAGGCACTGGCCATTCGACTGGCAGAGGACGTCGCTGGTTGGTTGCAGCAGGGTATTGAGGAGCGTGGTAGTGCAACGCTTGTTGTGTCTGGTGGTTCAACTCCGGCACCGTTTTTTGAAGCACTTTCTGTGCATCAAATCCCGTGGCGTGACGTCACGGTTACATTGGCGGACGAGCGTTGGGTGGCGGCAGATGATGCGCTCAGTAACGAAAAACTTATTCGCGAATGTTTGTTAGTCAATGCAGCGTCTGCCGCTCAATTTTTGTCTTTGTATAATGGCGCTGCAACTCCGGATGACGGCTGGCAGCAGTGCGACGATGCGTTGCGAACACTCGCCGCACCGTATGATGTCGTGGTTTTAGGGATGGGTGGTGACGGTCATACGGCGTCGTTATTTCCTGCGACAAAAGGGTTAGAAGCTGCATGTGATCTTACGACTGATCGATTGTGTTGGCCGATGTACCCGGAACATATTAAGGAAGCCCGTATATCTTTAACACTTGCGGCGTTGCTCAACTGCCGACAATTGGTATTGCATGCTACCGGTATTAGTAAGCGAGACGTATTTAAGAATGCGCTTGAGGGAGCAAGTCTTCCCATTGCATCTGTTATTGACGCAGCGGATAGCCGGCTGCAATTTTACTGGTCGGATTAAAAACCGGCCAGCTAAAAAATCTTATTGGATTGACTGATATGCGCACACTGTTGGATACGTCATACTAGATGCTTGGCACGGTACGCTCAGCGCGTTTAACGCTCAGTAAATCTGAAGAAAAAGTAGCTGACTATGTTCTCAGTGAACCGGATGCTGTAGTGCAGGCGTCTATCCAGTCTCTGGCAAAAAATTGCGGTGTGAGTGAACCCACTGTGGTCAGGTTCTGCAAGGCGATCGGCTGCAGTGGGTATCACGATTTTAAGATGAAGCTGGCTCGCTCAAGAGCCAGTCAGGAGAAGTACTTTTTTCGTGATGTAGCTTCCGAAGATAGTAGTAAAGTCTTGTCGGAGAAGCTTATTGATTCTGCCATCGCATCAATACAGGATATTCGCAATCAACTTGACTACAAAGCGGTGGACCAGGCGATAGAGCTGTACAGTAATGCTGCACGTGTAGAATTTTATGGTTCCGGAGGGTCGGCTGTAGTGGCCGAAGATGCGCAGCTTAAATTTTTTCGTCTTGGCAAGCCTGCAATCTCGTATGCCGATCCGCATATTCAGCTCGCGTCTGCGGCACTGCTGGATAGAAAATCACTGGCTATCGCCATTTCTTATACCGGAAAGAACAAAGATATGCTTGATGCAGTGGCGCTTGCCAAAGAAGCTGGAGCAAGCGTATTGTCTGTGACCCGTACAGGTAGCGAGCTCGCATCAATGTGTGATGTTAATCTGAATGTTGATGTGGCTGAAGACAGTGATGTTTTTTCACCGCTAAAGTCGCGTCTGGCACAGATGTTAGTGCTCGATATTCTCGCAGTCGGTGTCGCTCTTAAAGGCGGTGATCATATGTTGGAACAATTGAGCAGCGCGACACTCGCCATTGCAGATAAGTTTGTTTAGTTGACTAAATTGAATTGAAGCGGCTCCTGGTGGATTGCCGGGCAAATTAAGAATGATGCATAGAAAGATGTTATAAGCTGTTCAAGTCAAAAACTGATTTATTTCGTCTGCTACTGCTTGCGGGTTGTCGAGATGCAGGTGGTGATAACCTGGCAGGGTTTTGACAACAAGGTTCATAATCTTCTCCAGTCGTGGCTTTGTCTCTTCACGTCCGTGCAGATATCCTTTATCTGCCAAAATGCATAACACCGGGCAGTCTATCGCGGCGAGAACAGATTGCACCTGATCTTCTGTAAAATAGCTCGGCGATGTGATCCTGAGCTTGCTGTCAAATCGCCATTGCCATTTTATGTTGCCGTCAATGTGTACTTCTTTTAGTTGGCGCTCGACAATAAGCCTTGCAGATTCATGTGCCATGCTGTTTGCGCGCAATCGCGACTCTATTGCCTGCTCTACAGAATCGAACAGGCGCGACTGGTATTTATTTGGTTTTCTCATGTCTGCATGAAACTGCCCTAGTCTTTGCGGTAGTGATTCCGGTGGCTCTGATCTTGGACCTGCTGCCTCTATTAAAATAAGTTTTTCAATTCTGTCTTCTGCAGCAACTGTTGCATACGGTGCTATGCATCCTCCCAGGCTATGGCCGACTAATGTGAAGGAATCCCAGTGCAATGCGTTGGCTGCAGCAAGTACGGTGTGTGCTTCAGTCGCCAGAGAGTAAATTGAATGATTGTGCTCTGAATATCCATGGCCTGGCAGGTCGAGTGCGACTATCTCGGCATCGTGAATAAGCGGCAACAGCGGCTTAAAGCTATTCGCGTTGTCCAGCCACCCGTGAATGCACAGGATGCGATGTCGCGAACCTTGGGTAGTTTTTAACGCTGCGAGCTTTTTACCGTCGACCTTTAGAGATACTTCAGTTGTTTTGGACATCAGTTTTTAGTTCGGAAAACTAAGTTGATTCCAAGTAGTAAAGCGCTGCCGATAGACGAAAACAGCAATCCGTCGAACAGGTTGCCGACCAGGCGTATGTCTGTCAGATCTGCTATTAACAGTCCACCGAATGCTCCAAGAATACCTAACCCGATACACAATGGCAGTGTCAGGGGTTGCGCCGATCTATATTGACCTGAAAGCCTGGAAGATAGTCTGAAAAACAGTATTCCAATGACTGCTCCCACCACTACAAATAGAAGCATGGCTGCTAACTTGATCATGAACTGCCTTCTAAATTCTATGCTGACGGTAGGCCGCAGACTGGCAGACAAATTTCCGTCGTTGTATTGAGCTGAATTGTGCAGAGTGAGTATATCAGCCGCACAATAGTGGTGCCTTTTAGGGTTGGTATTTGCATTGCGCCATGCTTATCCGCTCTGTGCGCGTGTTTGTGCCAGAGAATTGGCCCGGAAAAT
>CAYPDN010000116.1:4284-5535 GCA_964409445.1 uncultured Granulosicoccaceae bacterium | reverse complement strand
TCCGGTTTGGATGCGGTGTTTTTTTCTGCGGTACCGAGCGAACTCACAACCCGCGGTTCATCGCGTGATTATGATCTGGTGAGCACTGAGAATGGCAGCAACGCAACGCTGTCAGGTCGGGTGCTTAGCACCGATACCAGTGTTGAGTGGGCAATGTATGAGTCACTACCGAGGCTGCGTAACCTGAGCTCCGGAAGCACGACGGTGCAATGGAGTGTGGTTGGAGAGCGGCAATTCGATAACATAGATTTGACCATCAGTGATCTTGATGGTGCGCGAGATGAAACAATTGCGGTCAGCGCATCTTCGATAGTCGGATACTCTCTTTCCTTAAATTCGAATGTTCAGGTGAGTCATCTGAATGGACAGTTCAGTTTCTCCGGTACTGGTGTCGGTGGTGATTCAATAGATGATCTGGTGACTTTACACTTCAGAGAATCACCGCTGATGGTGGTCAGCTATAGCAACGGATCACAGACATCACGTGCGGATGCCACGGGTGGTAGTGTAAATAGTGAAATCGATATCGCGGGCTACCGGCATAGTCTTGCGCATGAGTCATCTACTTTTTTTACACCGGTTACTCAATTCCGTGATACAGATGGCGATGGTGTATCTGACCATCGCGATCTAGACAGTGATAATGATGGATTGGGTGATGTTGTTGAAGCAAGTGGAATTGATATGGACAACGATAACCTGATCGACGGACCGATTGATTTTCAGGGCTTATCAGCATTTGCAGATCCTGGCCTTAATGATGAAGCTGTCGCTGCAGTATACTTTGGCGATATATTAGTATCCGGTACAGATACTGACGGCGACGGACTGCTCTCGTCGGTAGATGGGGCACTGTTTGCGTTCGGTGGTTCGATTGCGGGGACTGACTCTGACAGTGACGGACTTAGCGATCTTGATGAAGTACGAATTTTTAAAACCAACCCGGATGAACCTGACAGTGACGGGGATGGACTGAACGATCAATCTGAAGTGCAAAATTTCAGTACCAACCCGTTGCAGTTCGACACAGATGGCGACGAACTAAGCGATGGCGACGAAATTAACGTTTTTGGTACGAACCCGAACGCTGTTGATAGTGATGCGGATGGCGTTTCTGACGGTCGGGAAATTGAACGTGGTACAGACCCGCTTCAGGCTTTGCCTGCGATAGTTGGTGATCCACAGCCACCGATAGTGGTTGAACCGGAACCGGTTGACGATTCTGGTGAGGATGTAGCGCCGAATATTGAC
>CAYPDN010000116.1:0-4184 GCA_964409445.1 uncultured Granulosicoccaceae bacterium | reverse complement strand
CCTCAGCCTCTGCTGCTCTTGATATTGTTGATGGCAATTGGCTGCCTCAGTAGAAACAGCAAGAAAATTATCATTGAGAATGGCTGCGAGAATTGTTAAAGATTTATGCTAATCCTATGACTGTCTGTAAGGAAAATTCGATGCTTAAGTCTGTAGTCAAACTGATCATTGTGTTTGGCATTCAAGGGTTGTTTTTACACGCCTGCGATGCGGGTTATTCTGAAACAGGTGATGTGGTTTCTGCGACTGTAGCCAGCAAGACGCAGAACGACGCGGTGCCAGCGAGATTGATTACTGTCTATCTGAAGCCGCGGCAGGATTTAGGCTACGTCCCATTGTTTGATGGTCGTGTCGTTGTTGCTGAGTCTGTCAGTATGGTGCCAGTGACCATGGCCAGAGGGACTGTATTAACCGCAGGTGTTGATGTTGTCCATATTGGTGCAAGTTGTCAGATGTTGCAGGAAACTTATCCTGCTATGCGTGATTGCGTGGAAGAGGAGACTGCAGAGTTTCAGTATGGTGCGGTGGAATCGACAGCGATAACAGACGCAGATGGGTTTGCGCAACTGTATGTCAGTGGCTCTGAGCGGTATCGCTTAAGAGTCAAAAGCTGGGCCACTGATGAAGATGCAAAGTGTTTCTGGGGTGGCCAGGAAACTCTTGATTCAGCGGTCAGCGAGGCTACTGTGCAGGTGCTTGTTTTCTGCGAATGAGGCCGCAAGTTTGCGCATGATTCCCTCGCCAAAAGCATTGGGTCTGAACTGATGCGGGAGTAACCGGGGTTTTTTAGTAACCAGGTAAACTGGCCTATCAGGCAGCTTTAGTGTTTGGGTAATCTAAATCCAGCAGTTCTTCAAATGCGTCTGCGACTACTGGTTTACTGCGCAGGTAGCCCTGGTAGAGTTCGCATTCAAGTCCCCTCATATGCTGAAGTTGGGTATCGGTTTCAATACCTTCTGCCACTACAGACATTTCGAGATCATGGGCAAGTGATACCATTGCCCGAACGATGGGTGCCCGAGCATTCTCAGAGTCTATCTCTTCAATGAATGAGCGATCAATTTTTAATTCATCAAGCGGGAAACGCTGCAGATAGCTCAGTGACGAATAACCTGTTCCGAAGTCATCTATTGACAGCTTAATGCCAAGCTCTTTTAACCCTCTTAACAATTCGATATTAGACTCGGCGTTTTCCATCACCATGTTCTCCGTGAGCTCAAGGGTCAGGCAGTTGGCCGTTAGACCGGATTCGCTAAGCGCTTCTTTAGTGGTTTCACGCATGTCTGAATCGTGAATTTGCTTGATCGACATGTTTACAGCCATGCGGAAATCGAATCCGTATTTATTCTTCCAGATTGCTGCCTGTGAACACGCTTGTTTCAGAACCCATTCACCGATTTGAATGATTTGTCCGGTGCGTTCTGCAATGGAGATAAACTGATCCGGACCGACGAAACCGAGATCACCGCTGATCCAGCGTACCAATGCTTCGGCACCAATAATTTTACCTGTCTGTATGTCTACTTTGGGTTGATAGGTAACGCGCAATTCGTTTTTTTCGATCGCCGATTGTAATCCGGTTTCAATTGCCATTACACGGGCAGACTCTTCATTCATGCTGCCTGAGTAAAAAATATGGTTTTCTTTTCCGCCATTGTCTCTGATATGCGACATCGCGGTCTCGGCGTTACTGAACAATGTCTGGGCGTTGTCGCCGTCATCCGGGTAGATCGCTATACCAATTTTAGTGGATGCAAGCATGGAGCGATCATCAAGTTTGATTGCCTGGTTTGTATCGTCTTCAATCTTGCGCGCCAGTGCGGCGGCCTGTTGTGTATTTTGAAGAGGACCCATGAACATGGTGAATTTATCGCCACCGGTTCGTGCTATATGAATCTGTGTTTCTGTATCGAAAGCGTTTTGCACGCTTGCAAACGCTTTTGCCGAGGCCTCCAGGCGTCTGGCAAAAGTTTGAATCATTTTATTGCCACTATCGCGGCCTATTGTTGAGTTGATGCTTTTCAGATTGTCGATGTAAATGTGTAACGCTGCACCTTTATCATTACTGCTGCTCATCGCAATGGTAGCCGAATCGAGCGCTTCCATGAACGCATCACGTTTTGGCAGGCCGGTTAGCTGATCAAAATTTACCAGGTGGTGTTGATATGCTTTTGCACCCAGCGTGTTTCTGAGTCTTAATGCCAGCTCACTAGCATCGACTGGCTTTGCGAGAAAGTCCATTGCACCAAGTTGCAGTGCTTTGAGCTTGGTTTCACCATCATCGGATGAGGTGAGAATAACCACCGGAATGTAGGCAAGTGATTTATCGTTGCGCATCATGGTCAGAATGTCGAATCCTGAAACATCAGGCATCATCAGATCGAGCAGGACTACATCAGGCTTTTCGCGTCGCATGATGTCGATTGCCTGTACAGACTCTGACGTTGTTACGAAGTTTGAGTACCCTTCGCCTTCAAGGTATGTCTGCAGCACGTCAGTGTTGATAGGCTCATCATCGACGAGCATAATTTTGGCATTATCAATCAGAGATTCGTAAGGATTCGAATTCTGTTCGTTGTCTGGATCGTCAATTGCCATTATGGAGTGCCATTCTTCATTCTAAGTGCTTACGCAGATTGTTCTACATCAGGTGATTCATCGTTACCAGGTACAACAATTTTGCTTGCGTAGTCTTTTATCTCCAACAAGCATTTACTGACAGTATCCATGTCGCTTTCTTTAGCACCCACTTCCATTTTTGCCGCCGGCTTTGTAAAGATACCGAAGCCTACGGTACCGCCAGAGCCTTTCAGCCAGTGAGCAAGGGCTGCCAGCTCTTTAAAATCCTGTTGCTCGACTGCTTCATCCATTGCTACCAATTGAGATTCCAGTCGCGGCAGGAATTTGGCCACAATTGGCCTGAACGAAGGGTTTTTTGCAAGCAGAGTACTCTCTACAACATCAACGGCTTGAAGCTCGGAATCTTGAGTCTCGACAGGTGTGGATTCAGCTGTTTGCTTATCTGTACTGGTGCCAGCGCGAAGCCTTTCAATGATTGACTTAATGCGAACCAGATCACTTTTGCATGCAGTCTGGTCACCTGCCTTGGCATTATCTTCAAGCTGCTTGGCGGGCTTTGATAGCTGATCGAATCCTACGGTACCTCCGGAACCTTTAAGCCAGTGCGCCAACGCTGCCAGTTCTGTGAAGTCACTGCCGTTGTTCGCATTTTCCATCTGTGTGAACTGTTCCCGAACCCGTGTGATGAATTTTTCTACCACCGGAGCGAGTTTCTCGGAGCCTGCGAGACGGCTGTAGTACAGTTCCTGATCATCTTCCTGTTGATTAGCCGCTTCTTTTGTGATCGGAGCCTTAGCCGGTGCAGCAGCAGATTCTTTTGGTTTGTCTACCTTTTTGCCACCTATTAACTCTGCCAGTAGCTTTGACAGCGCATCAATATCTATTGGCTTGGTCATGTAATGCGAGAAGCCCGCTTCTAAAATTCGTTCTTCATAGCCTTTCATTGCATTCGCTGTCAGTGCGATTATTGGTTGCGACAAGCCTTTTTCACGCATCGCCGCAACTGCTTCGTAACCATCCATTACCGGCATTTGAATGTCAGACAAAATAACGTCGTAAGTCGAACTTGTCGCCATATCTACGCCAATAGCGCCATTCTCAGCGGTCTCGGTACTGATGCCCAAATCATTGAGTACCAGAGTGAGAAGCTCGCGATTTTCAGCGGCGTCATCAATAACCAGCACATTGCACTCGGGGAACTCCCAGTTGGCATGTGCTTCAGCTTCTGCACTTTCTACCTGTGCAAATAGCTCTTCTGGCTGCAGAATTTTCACGTCACCGTCGGTGACAAGATCGATAACCGCAGTGAATGTTGTGCCGACATCCGCTTCGCTGGTTAGCAATATGTCACCGCCCATAGCACGTGCAAGCTTGCGGCTAATGGCAAGGCCAAGACCTGTTCCACCAAAGCGACGTGTTATAGAGGAGTCTGCCTGTACAAAGGGTTTGAACACGGCAGCTTGCTGCTGCTCGTTCATGCCGATGCCGCTATCTTTGACGTCGATGGCAAATTTTTCTTTGCCTTCTTCTTCATAGGTTCGCAGAATGACTTTTACGCCACCGTCTTCGGTGAACTTGATGGCGTTACCTACCAGGTTGGTGAT
>CAYPDN010000115.1:0-10559 GCA_964409445.1 uncultured Granulosicoccaceae bacterium | reverse complement strand
TAACCGTTTACACACTTTCCAGGCGTGCGCCTTCAGCCACTCGGCCACCTCTCCGTAACTCTGAGAATTAGACTTCCTAACTACCTTCCTGGCCGTTTCCCTTGGGAGTATAGATCGGAGACGGGAAAGTGGATACGTTACTGCCGACATCGGCAATCTTTGGCGTACCTCGCTTCTCGACTTCATCTATTCTGATGACTGCATGCATCGGGATAATCGTCTGATTAACCCCTTCAAATTCGGTTTTTAGCTTTTCCTCTGAAGGATCAACGACCACTGTGGTATGGGCATCGAACATCAGCCCCTCGATAACCACAAAGCCGTAAAGCTCGCCCTGATAGATATCGCGGGCATAGAGCTCGTATATTTTATCCTGATTGATAAAACGGATGCGATATACGTGTTCGTTTGACATCACGGATTCCGGTCGGCGAGTGCAGGTGAGTTCTTTAGTGAGCGCGCGATAATAGCACAGGGAGCCTTGGCGGTTATACCCTTGACGTTTGAATACAGAAACTCGGTTTTTGGCCTATTAGTTGATCACGCTACGGTGTGGCTCGATATCCAGCCGGTAGACTGATTTATCATCGCCGTGGGTTGGATAATATTTGCGTACCAGTGGATCGTGACCCGGGATAATGTGATCTTTACTGTCCGCCAGTTCGCTTAATCGGTTGAACCCGCTCAGCATGTTTTCAAGATCCACCACAATCGGAAACGGTTTGGCCTGCAAAAAATTCTCGTAGTAGTGACTGGCATCAGATGCCAGAACCACATAACCACGGCGTGTTTTAACCCGCACGCACTGCAAGCCGCGAGAGTGGCCGCCGATCAGGTGAACTTCTACTCCCGGTGCGACTTCGCCCGCGCCATTGTGAAAAACAACACGGCCTGCAAATACTCGTCGTACCATCTCAACGATATGTTCGCCGGTAAAAGGCTTTTGCAATGCGTCATGGCACATACAGGGGCCGGTTGCATAGATCATCTCGTGTTCCTGCAGATGGAAAGTTGCGTTGCTAAACGCAGGCAGCGAGCCCGCGTGATCGTAGTGCAGGTGAGTAATGATGACTGTGTCTATTGTATTTGGAGCAACACCAAAACGTTTTAAGAGTTCTGCAGGATCTACTTCAACTGGTCGGCCGCGCGCAACTCCTTCGGTGGTGTCGTAGCCTGTGTCTACCAGTATGGTCCTGTTCGGGCTTTTCAATAGCCACAGGTAGTAGTCCATATCGTGTGGTGTGTTGTGGTTGTCATCGAGTAAGAACGAATCGTTTCTGGTTCTTGAGTTTCGCTCTGCATACTTTAGTGCGTAGACTTCCCAGACATCATTCATGTGTGCATTCCAGTTTTGTATGAGTGCTGGCAGCTTCGTATATCAGGTCTTCGAGCTGCAGGTTTTTCAGGTAGTCAGCAACAGTGTTCTGAAGTGGTGACCCTTGTTGCAGGTGTTCGACTATGTGCTTTTGCGTGAGGTACACGCAGTCGCCTCCAAAATCAGTATCATCAAACGGGTAGGTAATAGTTTGCCATTCTGTGTCGCCTTGTAAGCGTCGCGTCAGATCGCCGTTACCGTGCAGTGCCAAACTGCCTTTTGTGCCTTCAATTAACATTTCACCCATGGTCAGGCGGGTATTTTTCGCTGCGTGATCCAGCAGGCGATTACCGTCAAAATGTGCACACAATCCGTTGTCGTAGTAGAAATTAAAGTGTCCGGCATCCTCTCCGGCAATTGCGGGGTTTAAGCGTCGTAAATGAGCGCTTAGCGCTTGCGGCTCCCCAAACAAGTACCTGAAGGTATCGATAAAGTGAATACCGGTTTCATGAATAAGAAATTTCTTCATGTCACGAAAGTACGGTTGCCTTTCAAGGTAGGCGTCGGGTCCCTGACCATCACCTGGTCGCAAACGGTAAGTCGCTTGCAGTATCGTCCCGAGTGATTCCTTTTTAAGTTCAGTCTTTATCGCTTCATACCAGGGTTGAAAACGAAAGTTCTCATGTACCACCACGGTTGATTGACTGGTGCGAATTCTTTTATAAATATCTTTAGCTGCATGGTGACTGCCGCAAAATGGCTTCTGGCAAACTATTATCGGGCAATTAAGCTGCATTGCCTCTTCAATTAAGTTCACGTGCGAGTGTGGTGGTGTTGCGATATCGATCAGTGCGACTGAAGTACCTGCGCAAGCTTCTGACAGAGAACTGGTCACGAAGGTGTTTACGGAACCTGCATGTGCCAGCAGTTTTTTGAGATCAGCATGCTTTGTGGCTTCCTGCTCAACTATTGCCCTGAGCGTAACACCTGGTAATCGCAGCCATGCATTGATATGGAAGTTTGCGAAGTAACCTGCGCCAACTACAACAACATCAATAGATGTTTGCATTCAACCATTCCATTCAGTGGTTCTGGTAAAAGTTCGGGTAAAAAGTTCGGGTAAATTATTCAGAGCGATAATGCTCTGCTGCTTCACTACTTAAGAGCATCCATAACAGCCTGTGCGATCGAATCGGTGTCTGCACTGCCGCCAAGGTCACGCCCGCAGCCTTCTGGTTTGGCGGCAGCTTTGGTTGCAGCGGTTCGCAGTTTAAGTCCGTCCTGACTTGCCTCGTCACAGTGGTGTGTTTCTCCCAGCCATTCCAGCATCATGGCGGCAGACAATATCATTGCCATCGGATTCGCCACCCCCTGACCTGCAATGTCTGGTGCGCTGCCGTGGCAGGGTTGAAAAACTGCATTGTCCAAACCTATATCTGCAGAGGGTGCGAGACCAAGGCTTCCCATTAGTCCGGCGCCGAGGTCAGACAAGATATCGCCAAACATGTTTTCGGTCACCATGACATCGAGCTCCCACGGACTTTGCACCATCTTCATGGCTGCAGCATCTACATACATCGCTGTTGTTTCAACGTCCGGGAAGTTTGCTGCGCGCTGTTCGAATATTTCGCGAAAGAACCAGAAAGAGCGGAACACGTTTGCTTTGTCGACACACATTAACTGAGACGGTCGCTTCAATAGTTTGGCGCGTGTTTGAGCGAGACGAAAACTGAAATCGAACAATTTTTCAGACACTTCACGAGTGATTCGCAATTGCTCTGTCGCGTATTCGTTTTCGACCACGACTCCTTCGTCTTTGTGTGCAAAGAGTCCTTCTGTTGATTCTCTTACTAAAACAAAGTCGAGGTTGGCAGCACGCGGGTCAGATAGTATTTGCGGGCCGTTTTCAAAAGTGAATACCGGACGCACGCCGGCAAACAGATTGAGTTCCATTCTGAGGTCGATCTGCGGCACCATCTCTGTGCCGTCTGCCTTTCTAACGTGTGGCAATCCCATCGCCGAGAGCAAAATGGCGTCGCAATTCTTTGCAGCGTGGACTGATGCCGGCGGCAGGCATTCACCGGTTTTTTCGAACCAGAGTGCGCCGGCTGGCAATGTCTCGAATGACAACGAATAATTGCTGGCCTGCGCTGCAATCTGCTTCAGCACTTCAACTGTGGGTGCCATTATCTCTGGACCGATGCCATCACCATCGAATACTGCGATCTTAAGCTCTTGTTTTTTCAACAATAAATTCCAGTTTTGACGGTGATCGGTTAGCTTTACGGCTATTTCCCGGCAGTAGACGACTATGGCGTATTTGGATATCTAACTGTCCGTTAGGTAATATTTGTGTTCATTTTTAGAAACAGAGAAATATCTGTAGCTTTAAACATTAACGTGAGACTTTACTTTAAGTTCGCACGAAATGGCGATAGTTTGGCCGCTCCGAGCGTGTTACAACATAGCCTCAGTAGTCGTACAGCACGGATGCCACGGCTCAATAATAACTATAAAAACAAAATATTGAGTAGCACCTGATGGTTGAATCCGAAAATCGACAACTTTTATCCAGCGTAAAGTGCCAGGATGCCGTGGTATTTGCCGCCGGCAGTTGCAGCGACGAAGTGCAACAACGAGTGGCGCGCTTGTTTGAGAAACTGCAGGCGCGTGCACTGGTCAGCCGCGTTACCTTTTGCGACGTTACCCGCGAGGATGCGATGGATGCCATTCCTGCAGGGGCCAATGTTTTTGTTTTTCTGATTGACGAGGAGCATCTGAATAGCGCCAATGCGTCCCGCGCGGCGTTTCTGGCGACAAGAAAATCAGTTACTGGCAGAGCGCTGGTGGTATCGCTGTTAACCCAGGCTGATGCAGCCTTTGAAAAGTCACCGTTAAGTTTTATGGCACAAGTCGATGCATATGGTGATCATTTGGATAGTGCATTGCTAACGCTTGAAAAGCGTACCTGTGAGTTCCTGTCGGTAGTGCCGTCCGCTGACGCAGAAACACAAAGCTGTATAGAAATCATAAGCGATACTGACGCGTTTTCGTCTGATTCTGTGAATACCGAATCACAGTCTGCCATTGGTGACATATTTCAGTTCGATGCAAGGCTTGAAGGTGCATCTCAGGTTGCCGAAACTGTTGAGCCTTTGCCTTGCCATATGAGTGTATATGACGATTTTATAGAGAATTTGATCGGTCGCTTACAAGTAATGAGAATGCATGATCGCAGGCGCAATCTGAATCTGTTTTCAGAAGCGGTTCGAACTGTGTTAGGTGCCGAGATGGTGTATTGCTACTATCGAAGTAAAAACGGCGCGCTGCATTTGTATGAAGCTGAATCGAACCAGCCGGTACATGAATGTTCTGCGTCGGTGGTGCATAGCGTTCTTGAGGATGCCTTGAAAGGATACTCACATGACTTGAGTAAACGTTCGCTGCGCTTGCAGAATTTTCTGCCTCAACTTGCGCCTGAGGTTGAGAGTAACGTTGAGTGTATGGTTGTCGTTAATGAAAAATTACCCAACTGTGGTGTTTTTGTTGCGGCTAAAGGTGGCTTTAGTCGCTTCCCGTTAACTGAGATCCTCAGTACAGTCATTAACACACTGCATGATGAACTGGCCTGGGCCAAGTTCGAGACTTTTGAGAAACTAAAAGCTCGTGTTTACGATGCACTGCGAAAGAGCTATCGGTTCGTTAGCATCGACATGTATGAAGATCGACGTCGAATCTTCAGGAATCAGCTGGCAAATCTGAATGTACACTTTGAACCGATGTTCAGATTTGATCGGGATACTCAAAGTGTCGAGGTCTTTGCCTATGAAGCACTGGCTCGTGAGCATGAAAATTCCCACGGAGCGCCGATTGAGATTTTCAATACCGCGAGTTTATGGGGAATGGGTTTTCAATCCGAGCTCGATTCGACTTTACTAAAAATATCATTGGCAAGTTATGAGCAGCAGATC
Source organism: uncultured Granulosicoccaceae bacterium (assembly GCA_964409445.1). Lineage (GTDB taxonomy): Bacteria > Pseudomonadota > Gammaproteobacteria > Granulosicoccales > Granulosicoccaceae. The sequence continues at coordinate 5,273 of CAYPDN010000115.1, read as the reverse complement.
AAAGCCGCTGCAGTGGGTTCTGATATCAAGCCACTATCATTGAATGTGTACCCGGCAACGCTCAGGTCAGTGGCGTATCGTGAATTGTTATACGAGTTGCTGTCGAAGTCCAGGTTACTCAGCGGTCATCACCTGATTATGGAAGTATCGGAGAAGACGGTTGTGTCTCCGGAGTTTCAGACTGAAGCCCGTCAGCAGCTCGATGACTACCGAGCGGTGGTTGAGCAGTTGATGCAACTCACGGGTGTTCGCTTCGCAATTGATGACTTTGGTGTTGGTAACTCTTCGTTGTCGCGGCTTGATCGGCTTAAGCCTCACTATGTCAAAATCGATCGCGACATCTTGTCTTTTGACACGAATATGGCCAGTACGTTGATTCGATACCTGATTGACAGCCAAAGTCAGCAGGGTGCGAGTGTGATTCTGGAGGGGGTTGATATTCACAGCAAACTAAGCCTCGATGAATTGGTGAAAGAGATCGGTGTTGGCATCATTCAAGGTCACAGCTTAAGTAAGGCGGTTAGCGGGTTTGATGCGATGTGGGAACAACAGACCTGTGAGCGTGTAAAGCATGATCTGGGATGGACATCTGCTGCGGTGCCGTCGTTAAGTGACGAGCTGATCTTGCACTAGCGCCAGTGTCTTCTCACCAATGAAAAATAATGCTACCGGTGTTGCCAGACTCGTTGCGGCATTTGGGTATTCTATGCAGGGCTTGAAGAGTACCTATGCCACGGAGGCAGCATTCAGACAGGAAGTGTGGCTCGCTGTGGTACTAATACCGTTGGCGTGGCTGGTTGGCAGCTCGCCATTAGAGCAGGCAATATTAATTGCCAGTGTTTTGTTGCTACTGGTTGTCGAACTACTAAATTCGGGTATTGAGAAGGTCGTCGACCGTATCGGAGACGATTTTCATGAGCTCTCCGGAGCTGCCAAAGACGCAGGATCTGCGGCGGTACTTTTAACGCTGGGCCTGGTTGTGGTTATTTGGGTGGGTGTGCTGTTTACTAATTAGTACCCATCCAGAAACTTGTCTTTGTATGTTGCGGGAAGAATAGGTAGGGCGGATAAGCCTGCGAAAAGCTCCTCTCAATCCAAGATTAAAGTAGTTTCTTTCGCATCTCATCGAGATTGCTGTGGCGAATGTCCTGCCCTTCAACCAGATAAATTACATACTCACAGATGTTGCACGCATGGTCGGCGATGCGTTCCAATGATCTTGCACACCAGCTGACGTCAAGTGCGTGGCTGACATTGGCCGGATTTTCCATCATGTGAGTAATCATTAAGCGTGTGAAGTTCGAGTACTCGGTGTCGATAGCTTCATCTTTGGCAGCCGTATGAAACGCGGCTTCGACGTCCATTCGGGTAAACGCGTCCAGCGCATCACGCAGCATGACTTTCACATGTTCTCCGAGATGCCGCAGATCTTTATAGTAGGCAGGAACGTTGTTTTCGGTTGAAAGTTTAACGCCGATGCGGCCAAGCTTTTCGGCCTCATCTCCAATGCGTTCGAGATCGGTGATTGTTTTGATGATTGTCAGTACCAGCCGCAAGTCGCTTGCTGCCGGTTGCCGTCGGGCTAGTATTCGGGTGCAGTCTTCATCAATATCGAGCTCGAGCTGATTGGCTTTGTGGTCGTCTTCCATTACCTGTGTGCCAAGGCTTTCATCCATAGCCAGCAGAGCTTCAAGGCCATTGTGTACCATTGACTCTACTAAACCGCCCATGGTCATTACTTTGTGTTTGACGTCGTTTAGTTCTACGTCAAATGAGTGGGCTGTATGTCCTTCGGGATTGAATGTTCTCATTGCAGTTATAGCTCTCTGTGCGTCTGCCAGACTCGGCGTGTTGTGGCTTGCTAGCCGAACCTGCCTGTGATGTAGTTTTCAGTCAGTTCATGACGCGGATTGGTGAATATAGTATCCGTATCGCCAACTTCAACCAGCTTGCCCAGATGGAAATAGGCGGTGCGTTGCGATACTCGTGCTGCCTGCTGCATTGAATGGGTAACAATGGCGATCGCGTAGTTTTCGCGCAGTTCATCAATTAACTCTTCAATTTTAGCGGTCGCGATTGGATCGAGGGCGGAGCATGGTTCGTCCATTAAAATAACTTCCGGGCTACAGGCAATGGTGCGCGCAATGCAAAGCCGTTGCTGTTGTCCACCGGATAAGCTGGTTCCTGCGTCATCAAGGCGGTTTTTAACTTCTTCATAGATACCGGCTTTGCGCAGACTATTGACGACAATGTCGTCCAGGTCTGCTTTGTTTCGATTCAACCCATGCAGTCGCGGGCCGTAGGCAACGTTTTCGTAAATAGACTTTGGAAATGGATTCGGTTTCTGGAAAACCATACCAACGCGTGCACGCAACAGCACCGGGTCTGTGTTTTTGCCGTAGATGTCTTCGCCGTCGAGCGTTAGTTCACCAGTGACGCGACAGATCGGGATGGTGTCATTCATCCGGTTCAGACACCGAAGCAGCGTTGATTTGCCGCAGCCTGACGGGCCGATCATTGAAATAACTTCGTTGTTGGCAATATCGAGGTCAACGCCGAAGATTGCCTGTTTGTCTGCATAAAACACATCGACGTTGGAGACCGACATTTTCGGGTCTTCTACCCGTGGCTCCCCGACAGTGTCACCGAGTGATGCAACAATCTCTTCGATTGTCTGCTCTGTCGGGTTTTCCTGATCGAGGTCCAGGGCGGGAACAGTGCTCTCTTTATTCATCATAGTTTTCCGACATAGTCCGGGTTGTCGATCCGGCGTGTCCAATAATCAGCTGACAACACATCAGCGGCTACCATTTTCGTTCAAACTTGCGTCTGAGAAAAACCGCTACCGCATTCATCATAATTAAAAAGCCCAACAGGACCATAATTGCCGCAGAGGTTTTTTCCACAAAGCCTTTCTCTGGTAAATCTGCCCATTGATAAATCTGTACCGGTAAAACCGTTGCAGGGTCAGTAAAGCCGGTGGGTACATCGACTATGAATGCAACCATGCCAATCATCAATAGTGGTGCGGTTTCACCTAACGCCTGTGCCATACCAATAATGGTTCCGGTCAGAATGCCTGGCATTGCCAGAGGCAATACATGATGGAAGACGACCTGCAGGTTCGATGCGCCAAGCCCGAGCGCTGCATCGCGTATTGATGGCGGCACAGATTTGAGTGCTGCACGCGAAGAAATAATGATGGTTGGCAGTGTCATCAGTGATAAAACCAGGCCGCCTACAATCGGTGCGCTTCTGGGCAGGTGAAAAAAGTTGATAAAGATTGCTAGCCCCAGCAGACCGAAAACAATTGATGGCACCGCCGCGAGGTTATTAATGTTGACTTCGATAATGTCTGTCCAGCGATTTTTCGGTGCGAATTCTTCAAGGTATATGGCAGTCGCCACAGCGATCGGGAAAGACAGGCCCAGAGTTACAAGCAGTGTCAGCATAGACCCGAACAGGGAGCCTTTGATACCCGCCATCTCAGGTTCGCGTGAATCGCCGCGGCTGAAGAATGTACGGTTGAACCGTGTCTCGATACGGTCGTCTTGTTGTAACTGATCAACCCAGGCTATCTGGTTGTCCTTGAAACGGCGCTTTTTCTCGGGCAATTCAACATCGATATGTCCTTTTAAGTAGCCGTCGGTATCATCGCCAACTGGCAGCCAGACTTTTAGTGTCTGGTTAATCAGTGAAGGATCAGCCATTACCTGGCTTTGCAGATTGTATTGTCCGCCTTTGCTAACCAGACTATAAAGCGCCTTTTTATCTTTGCGTTTTTTGACGTCCGGAAACACGGTTAACAGCGATTTTTTAATCGCACCGTTGTAGTTGGCTTTACGCAGTTCAGAAATATCGGGGTCGTCTCCGACACCGAGTGTCTGCGCATCGAGGGACACGTCGAGCTGTATGAAAGATTGCTTGAAGGCAGGCAAGCCGCCAGCCGTGATGGTTATTAGCAGAACGGCCAGAAACGACATGCTCGAGACAATTGCGATCACACCGAACATCCGGAATCTTTTCTCGCGAGCGTAGCGCCTCTTAAGTGAACGGCGCACGGTTGCCGTCGTTTGAGACTTGTCAGAGGGTGTGTTGCCTTCTGGTATGTGGTCGGTATTGTCGTTCATTCGTATTGCTCGCGGTATTTGCGGACGATCCGCAGTGCAATGACATTGAGAATGAGGGTGGTGATGAACAACATCAGGCCCAGAGCAAATGCTGCCAGTGTTTTTGGACTGTCAAATGCCTGATCGCCTGTTAGAAGTGTGACGATCTGAACGGTCACTGTAGTAACTGCTTCCAGCGGATTAATCGTTAGCTTTGCAAACAGTCCCGCTGCCATTACCACGATCATGGTCTCCCCGATGGCGCGTGATACAGCTAATAGTATTCCACCGACAATACCGGGTAGAGCTGCCGGAATAACGACACGCTTGATGGTTTCACTTTTGGTAGCGCCCAGGCCCAGAGAACCATCGCGCAGTGACTGTGGTACTGCGGTGATTACGTCATCTGACAACGATGAGACAAAAGGAATAATCATGATGCCCATCACCAATCCAGCAGCAAGTGCACTTTCAGAGGCGACACTTAGACCAATAGATTCTCCGGTGTTGCGAATCAGTGGTGCGACGGTCAGTGCTGCAAAGAAACCGTATACAACGGTTGGTATGCCTGCGAGTATTTCAAGTAGTGGCTTGGCCCATGCACGCACAGTGCTGCTTGCATATTCTGCCAGATAGATTGCAGACATTAATCCGAAAGGCACTGCAACAAGCATTGCAATGGCAGAAATCAAAAGAGTTCCTGCAAAGATAGGTACGGCACCAAAGCTTTCTGAGCTTTGCGGGCTCCAGTGCAAGCCGAATACAAAGTCGGTAAATGGTACTTTATTAAAGAACCGCAGAGATTCAAACAATACTGATAGCACAATGCCGATTGTGGTGAAAATTGCGATGCAACTGCATGCGATAAGCCCAACCATAATGACGCGTTCTACCAGGCGTCGTGCTCGTGTGGTTGAATTGACTTTTCCAAGACCGTATAGAGCGCCTGCCAGACATGCAAGCACGACAGCGATGAATTTCAGCTTTTGGCTTTGGCTTTTTAGTTCACTGTAGTGCTCTGCTGCAGCCTCTCTTACAGGGTCATCTGCTGACTGTGAGATACCGCCTGTGGCAATATTTTTAATGTCGTTCAGAACAAGATCAAGCTCGCCTTGTGTTAGAGACTGAATTTCAGCCGGCAGGGTGTTCACCGTGCTTGATTTT
>CAYPDN010000114.1:0-10604 GCA_964409445.1 uncultured Granulosicoccaceae bacterium | reverse complement strand
CCACTACCAGCCAGAACAGCGGTTGAAACAAGGGTTGCGGCATATAAAAACCGCGGTTAGACAGGAAGAACGTATCGGCTACGTTGATCGATTGCTTCGGATGAGGAAGCGTATGCACCATCACGCCGTGCATCAATAAAATGTGCACAAGCACCGGCACATTGCGAACAAATTCTATGTAGCAATAGGCAAGCTTATTTACCAACCAGTTGGGGGATAATCGCAATACACCCAATATAAACCCGAGAAACGTAGCGAGTATGATCCCGCAAAATGCTATCAGTAGCGTGTTTAATATACCTACAACTGCCGCTCGTCCGTGCGAACTTTGCGAGTTGTACTCAATTAAAGTTTGATTGATATCGTAGTTAGACTCTTGCTTCAGAAAATCAAACCCGAAAGGCTTGCCAAGTTCTTCGAAGTTTTCTTTTATGTTTTCAGCAAGATAAAAAAGAATGGCACAGAAAATCGCCATTGCGATAACTTGTATTATGACGCCACGCGATTTTTTATCAGTCCAGATTTTCCCTATAGAAAAACTGGATCGCGGTGGGCCACTTTGTTCTAGTGTTGTCGCCAAAGAACTAATCCATAAGCTACTGTGTTAATGCAGACGTAAATCCTGCACAGCTGTCAAAGTGCGGAAAGCTCGTAAAAAGCAGCTAAAAATAAAGCAAAAAAAGGGTGCGCTACTGCGCACCCTTTTGACTACCGACTAGCGGAAAGGTGGAGAGTAAATCAGACCACCATCAGTCCACTGCGCGTTGATACCACGCTCAAGACCAATTGGCGTATCCTTACCAATAAAACCTTCAAAGATCTCACCGTAGTTACCAACCGACTTAATCGCGCGCCATGCCCACGCCTTATCAAGACCAATCATCGCACCGAGATCACCTTCTGAACCTAACAGACGATTAATTTCAGGGTTATCAGTACCAGTTGCCATTTGATCAACATTAGCAGCAGTTACACCCAGCTCTTCAGCTGTAATCAGTGCATTCAGAGTCCAGCGTACAACATCAGCCCACTCACTGTCGCCATGACGAACCAGTGGTCCGAGTGGCTCTTTAGAGATAATTTCAGGCATCAATACGTGTGCACTTGGATCATCAAAAGATGAACGTGTTGCAGCAAGACCTGATGCATCAGTAGTGTATACATCACAACGGCCTGCTTCGTAGTTAGTACGTGCTTCGTCGTTAGTTTCAATTGGCACAGCTTCATAAGAGATGCCGTTAACGCGGAAGAAGTCAGCCAGGTTCAGCTCGGTAGTAGTACCGGTCTGAATACAAACTGAAGCACCGTCCAGATCTTTGGCACTACTTACACCCAGCTCAGCTGGCGCCATGAAACCCTGACCGTCGTAATAGTTAACACCGACAAAGTCGAGCTTAAGGTCGGTATCACGACTGAAGGTCCAGGTAGTGTTACGCGCAAGCATGTCTACTTCACCCGAAGCAAGGGCCGTGAAGCGAGTCTTACCAGTAGTTGTGGTGTACTTCACTTTGGAAGTGTCACCCAGAACTGCTGCCGCTACCGCCTGACACACAGCGGGGTCAAAACCCTGCCAATCACCCGCATCATTAGTGAACGCAAAACCCGGAACACCAGTAGAAATGCCACACTTTAACTCGCCAGCCGATTTCACATCGTCAAGCGTAGCCGCTTGAAGAGAACCACCAACAAAAAGAGAAACTGCCGCAGCGGTCGCTGCATACTTAAATAAGTTCATATATGAACCTCCATGACTTTGAATAAACCGCACCGTGACGCGCACATTGCGGGAGACCGATAAATCTGGGCCGACCGTAACACAAGGTCGCCAAGCATCCAACTAAGTAGGCCCTAACTGTTAACTGGGAGCCGTCATACCGCTATTTACACTCAATTATTTAATGTATCGAAAATGATACAAACAACTTCTTTCCCGCCCACAAATTACTCGCACTCAGGTCCCATCTGGTAGCGATATTTATGCATCGCAGTGCTTCTTTCACTGACTTGGCTAAGCCGGGTTGCCAGAAAACAGATCATTCGTCGAGCACCCCACGAGAAGACTTTTGCATGGTAATATTCTCTCCCGGATCGAATATCCAATCAAAACCACCCAGCCTTCGGACCCCCGAACTCAGCAGAGTATGTCCCGTTTCATCCCTTCACTTTTATTGTGTGCAGCCCTCTGGCTTCTCTGGAGCGGCCTTTTTAAGCCGTTAATGCTGGCATTCGGGGCATCGTCCTGCATACTCGCCGCCTGGATTAGCAGCCGCTTGCAGATAGTCGATTCCAGCGAAAGACCGCTACTTATCTTTCTACGGATGATTCCGTATGTTCCATGGTTGATCTGGCAAGTTATTAAATCAAATATCGATGTTGCCAAACGCATCTGGCAAAAGGATATGCCGATCTCACCAACCATAGTGACCATCCCGGCGAGTCAAAAAACTGCGCTCGGTCTCGTAATCCACGCGAATTCAATTACGATGACCCCGGGAACACTTTCAATCGACGTCGAACCCGGTGAAATCGAAGTACACGCGCTCGCAAAAGAAACCCTGGATGAAATGCAGGACGGTGAAATGGACAGACGAGTACGAAAGCTGGAGGGGAAATAAATATGTTCGCCGTCGCGATGATTGCAATTCTGGTTACCATGCTAATGGCACTCGCCCGCAGTTTTATGGGTCCGTCTCTATACGATCGAATACTGGCAATCAACACAGCCGGAACCGCCACGGTTCTGTTTATCGCAGTACTGGGTTTTTTGATGGGCCGACCCGACTTCCTCGACATTGCCCTCGCCTATGCACTAATCAACTTCATTGGCACTATCGCCGTACTTAAATTTTTCAAGTTCGGCAACCTCGGCACCTCCGATCCCACCGACACCCAAAGCACCCTAACCAGTGGTATAACAAACACCCAGAACAGCGACCGCGAACCGACCTCATGAGTATGGCACTCGATATCGCAAGCCTGGTGCTACTCGTACTTGGCAGCTTTTTCTGCATTACCGCAGGTGTCGGCCTCATTCGCATGCCTGACTTCTACACACGAGCACACTCCGCCAGTATTCTGGACTCAATGGGTTCGGGACTTATACTACTCGGCTTAGCCCTTCAGGCACCCGACTACCTTGTCGCAGTAAAGCTCTTTTTTATCTTTTTCTTTTTGCTGGTCACAAGCCTTGCGGCAGTACATGCACTGGCACAAACGGTCAATCTGGTCGGCATCAACCCAAAGCTTGCACAAATTGTAAAACGGCTCCCCAAAAATACCAAAGATGAAAACGCTGCACCTAATAAGGAGGATTTGAAGCCATCGAATTCATGATTAACGCGTTGCTGCTACTGATGCTGGTAGCAACAGTCTTTGCAATCGTCAGGCTGGATCACCTCATGACAGCTGTAATGCTGATGGGCTTCTTCAGCTTGTTAAGTTCGTGCATCTTCATGACTCTGGATGCGGTGGATGTAGCCTTTACCGAAGCTGCGGTTGGAGCAGGTGCATCAACCATATTTATTCTTGCTGCCCTCGCCATTGTCGGGCGCATCAGTAAAAAGAAAAAACCTGGTAAAAACCTGGTGCCACTGGCAATAGTCACGTGCACTGGCGCAGTACTTATATATGCAACCCTTGATATGCCGCACTTCGGTTTGCCGGATGCACCTATTCACACACATGTTGCACCCAGATACCTGACCGAGTCGGGTGAAGAAGTCGGCCCGCCGAATATTGTTACCTCCGTACTTGCCAGCTATCGTGGCTACGATACCTTTGGTGAGGCCGGTGTCGTATTTACCGCCCTCATCGGCGTTTTATTGCTACTAGGTGCAGGCACACGAAAATCCGGTGTAGAGCGTGTTGCACCAGACAACGTCAAAGTCGAGTCTATGCGGCAGAAAATAGTTTTACGTGAAGTTGCAGATCTACTGATCGCGCCGGTACTTATCTTTGCGCTATACGTGCAATGGCATGGTGACTTCGGACCGGGAGGCGGCTTTCAGGCAGGTGTTATCTTTGCCAGTGCTATTTTTCTATATGCATTGATCTATGGCATCGTACCGGCGCAGCAGCTACTGCCACCACGCAAACTCGCTTACTTTCCCGCAATCGGCTTGCTGCTGTATGCAGGGGTTGGCGTCGTCAGTATGATCAGGGGCGGCAACTTCCTCGACTACAGCGCGCTGATGGCCGACCCGCACGACGGCCAGCACTACGGCATACTTATAATAGAACTCGGCATCGGTATAACTGTAGCAGCGGTCATGATAAACGTCTTCTTTTCACTGTCTGAGAGATCGCTTTAATGCTAGCCGGTCTTTTTAACTACTGGGTTGTAGTAATATTGATGATGGCAGGCTTGTACATCGTAATGTCGAGCGGTCATCTAATTAAAAAAATCATCGGCCTCAATATATTTCAAACGTCGGTGTTTATATTCTTTATATCAATGGGCAAAGTTGCCGGTGGCACTGCACCGATTCTAAAAGACGGTGTCTCGATATTCAGCAACCCGCTACCTCATGTATTAATTCTGACGGCGATTGTAGTTGGCGTAGCCACTACTGCGCTCGGACTGGCCATTGCGGTACGTATTTATGAAGCCTATGGCACAGTAGAAGAAGATGAAATCAGCGCTCAAGACGCGGAGAATCTGGCTAATGAAACTTCGGTGAGCACAGTTGTTCATCAAAAGATTGAACGGTAGCAAATAACAACCGCATGATAGATCAGCTCCCTGCTATTCAATTACTGCTAACGTTGCTTGCAGCGCCAATATGCTCAATGTTGCGCAATGGTGCTCGTTCCTGGTTGCTTGCAACAGTCGTCAGCTGGGCATCAGTTGTGTGCGCCTGTGCTCTGCTTTATCAGGTATGGGGCGGTCAGACCATCAGCTATGAAATGGGTGGCTGGCCACCACCGTGGGGCATTGAGGTAGTCATCGATGAACTCACAGCCATTGTATTGCTACTGGTAACCCTGTTTGGCGCACTTGTGATGACCGCCTTGCGTCAGTCACTCACCACAATCATGCGCCATCAGCGCCAAAGCCTCTACTACACAGCCTTCCTGCTATGTATGGCCTCTTTGATTGGCATAACAATCACCGGCGATGCTTTCAATGTATTCGTGTTTCTGGAAATCTCATCGCTCGCAACCTACACATTGATTGCCCGCGGCCGTGATCGTCGAGCACTGACTGCGGCCTTCCGTTATTTGATTATGGGTACCATCGGTGCGACGTTTATCCTGATTGCTATCGGCTTTATGTACATGCTGACCGGCACGCTCAACATGGCCGATCTCTCAGAGCGATTGCCACAGCACTACGACAATCATGTACTGCATGCATCGTTTGCATTCTTTACAGTCGGTATCGCGCTAAAGGTTGCGATGTTTCCACTGCACTACTGGCTGCCTAATGCATACACTTATGCACCAAAGGCGACAACCGCTTTTCTTGCAGCTACGGCCACCAAAGTATCACTCTATGTGATGATCCGTTTCATCTTCGATGTCTATGGGGTCGAATTCGCATTCGGGCAGATGCAGTTGGGTGCTTTGCTGGTGCCATTAAGTGTTGCAGGTATTTTGATCGCTTCACTGACGGCAATCTTCCAGACAGATGCCAAACGGCTACTCGCCTGGTCAAGTGTTGCGCAGCTTGGTTACATGGCACTGGGAATTGGCCTGTTAAATGTCAATGGGCTTACCGCATCCATCACCCACATGTTTAATCACGCAATGATGAAAGCCGGTATGTTTCTGGCCATTGCAACGATGATCTACCGGGTAGAGTCGAGCAATCTGTCGTCACTGGCCGGTGTCGGACGCACAATGCCCTGGACAACTGGCGCTTTCACCGTCCTTGGTGTTGGTTTGATCGGCGTGCCATTCACCGCAGGCTTTATAAGCAAGTGGTATCTGATCACCGGTGCACTGGATAAAGACTGGCTTCCTATCGCGATACTTTTGATCGTATCTTCCCTGATGGCTGTGGCCTATGTAGGCAAGATGATTGATGTTATGTATTTCAAGCCATCGCCTGCAAAGTTTGCCAATGTCAGTGAAGGTCCCAGGTCCATGCTGATCCCTTGCTGGATCTTCGCAATACTGACTTTGTATTTTGGTATCGACACACGTCTGACCGCCGGCCTTGCCGGACGCGTCGCCTCCAGCTTACTGGGTGCTTCGTGATGACGAACATACTGCTGTATGCAAGTTTTCTGGTACCAATGCTTGGTGGTCTGCTGCTGCTTACCCAAAGGAAAGCGGATCTTATAACAACGGATCCAGGTAATGCCCGCAGCAGCAAGGCGCAAAACACACGCGATGCACTTAGCATTATCACCGCGACCATTCTGTTCGCGATCATTGTCAGTTTTTATCCAACAGTGCTCGCAGGCAATACTCCATCGGTCACTCTGGCAGAACCCATTAAAGGACTGGGAATTGTTTTTACTGTCGAGCCGTTGGGTTTGTTATTCGCCACTGTCGCTTCAGGTTTATGGATACTGACCACGATATACGCAATTGGCTACATGCGTGGAGCCAATGAGTCTCACCAGACGCGTTTCTTTTTATGCTTTGCAATTTCAATTGCTGCTGCAATCGGAATTGCGTTCGCAGGCAATCTACTGACACTTTTTGTGTTTTATGAAATGCTGACACTGGCCACATACCCGTTAGTTACTCACAAAGGCAACGAAGACGCGAGGCGCGGCGGCAGAATATACTTAGGGATATTAATGAGCACGTCCATCGGACTGCTACTGTTCGCAGTCCTTTGGACCTTTCAACTGACTGGCACACTGGACTTTCGCGTTGGTGGCATATTGGAAGGCAATGTATCTCCAACCATCGCACTAATATTGCTGACTATGTTCGCTTTCGGCACAGGCAAGGCAGCGCTAATGCCGTTTCATCGCTGGTTGCCAGCGGCGATGGTAGCGCCCACTCCTGTCAGTGCATTGCTGCACGCGGTTGCGGTAGTAAAGGCTGGTGTGTTTACCATCCTTAAAATTGTGATTTACGTTTTTGGTATAGACCTCATTAAAGAGACTGGTGCGGGCACAATAATTTTGTGGGTTGCCACCTTCACACTGGTAGTCTCTTCATTGGTGGCGCTCACCAAAGACAATCTCAAGGCACGGCTTGCCTATTCAACCGTAGGCCAGCTCAGTTATGTAGTCGTTGGCGCAATGCTCGCCAATGCTGCAGGCATAGTAGGCGCTGCAATGCAGATCGCAACCCATGCAATGGGTAAAATTACGCTGTTTTTTTGCGCTGGTGCAATCTATGTTGCCGCACATAAATCCAACATCAGTGAGATGCGCGGCCTGGGCTACAAAATGCCTTTCACATTCGGTGCGTTTTTTATTGGCGCGTTTAGCATTATTGGCCTGCCTCCACTGGCAGGATCATGGGCCAAGTGGCATTTGATGATCGGTGCAATCGATGCAACACACTGGCTGATAGTTGGCGCTTTTGTATTGAGCTCGCTGTTGAATATCGCCTACCTTATACCGGTCGCAGCACGCGCCTTCTATATGACTCCTGAACAACGCACATCATCAAACAGCACAACCATAGAAGAGGCACCGCTTTTTTGTGTTGTACCATTGTGTATTACCGCGGCCGGCTGCCTGTTATTGTTTATATTCGGGGATGCGCTGGATCATCTGATCAGCCTGATTCCTCTTTCAAGCAAAGCGCCCTGATTAAGTATGAGTCAGCAAACAGACCAAAACAAAACTTACTGGCTGGACAAACCCGGCACAGTACAGCTAATTATTGCAATCCTTGTAGTCTGTTGTATTGCACTTTTCGCGGTAGATTTTTTCTACCACAAGCATGGCCACTTCAACTTTGAACAATGGCCGGGCTTCTTCGCCTGGTTCGGGTTCTTAAGTTACTGCACCATCGTCTTATCTGCCAAGCAAATGCGTAAGTTAATCGGTCGCAAAGAAGACCACTACGAGTCTGAGGACTCAGACACAAACAACGAAAAAGATAATGACTAGCCTTAATCCTGCAGTCATATTTTTACTTGCCGGGCTTTTCACGCCATTCGCGCCTGAATCCGCACGTCGATACATAGCCCTTGGCGCACCGGTAGCAGGTGCAATTCTGTTGCTGCTTGCAGACCATGGCAACTATGGTCAGGTCCAACTCTTCAATCTGGAGCTTACGACCTACCGGCTGGATAAACTTGCCTTCGTTTGGGCCTTGATCTTTCACATTGCGGCATTTATAGGGGCGCTGTACTCATTTCATCTTAAAGATGCAACGCAACAAACTGCCGGACTCTTCTATCAGGGGGCGGCCATTGGTGCTGTGCTGGCAGGGGATCTGTTAACTCTGTTTGTCTGGTGGGAAATTACCGCCATTGCGTCTGTATTCTTAATTTGGGCACGCAAAACGGACCGAGCCTATCGCGCCGGAATGCGCTACCTGATGATACAGATCGGTTCTGGCGTGATTCTTTTGTCGGGTCTCCTTATACACTTTCACCAGACGGGCTCTCTTGAGTTCGGGCACCTGGGCCTTACCTCAGTTGCCACCTGGCTGATCTTTATCGCCTTTGGAATCAAGTGTGCGTTCCCGTTGTTACATAACTGGCTGCAGGACGCTTATCCGGAAGCTACAGTCACAGGCACGGTAATACTGTCTGCGTTTACAACCAAGCTTGCGGTCTACGCTCTGGCACGCGGTTACGCCGGCACCGAAATACTAATCTGGATTGGCGCGACGATGACGGCCTTCCCGATCTTCTTCGCCGTCATTGAAAATGACCTTAGAAAAGTATTGTCATACAGCCTCAACAACCAGTTAGGTTTTATGGTCGTCGGTGTTGGCATCGGGACGGAAATGGCTTTAAACGGAACGGCGGCACACGCGTTTAGCCACATACTGTATAAGGCCCTTTTGTTTATGGCGATGGGTGCTGTGCTTTATCGGGTGAAAACCATTAAAGCATCGGAGCTTGGCGGGCTATATAAGAGTATGCCGTGGACCACTGTTTTCTGTATTATCGGTTCGCTCTCAATTTCGGCATTTCCATTGTTCTCGGGCTTTATTTCGAAATCGATGATTATCACTGCAGTAGCAATAGAGCATCACACTATTGTCTGGCTGGTGCTGTGTCTTGCATCTGCCGGTGTCATGGATCACTCAGGTATTAAAATTCCGTTCTTTGCGTTTTTTGCTCACGACAGTGGCAAACGCTGCGAAGAGGCGCCAAAACATATGTTGTGGGCCATGGGGATAGCAGCATTTTTATGTATCGCTATCGGTGTCTACCCACAAGCGCTGTACAGCATTCTGCCCTACCCGGTTGACTATGCGCCTTACACTACTACTCACGTTATCACCCAGTTGCAACTACTGTTGTTCTCGGCTCTGGCATTTGTCTTTTTGTTTAAAACAGGCCTGTACCCTCCGGAAGTTAAATCTGTGAATCTCGATACTGACTGGCTATACAGAACGGGTGCCGCAAGTGTATTGCTGCCATTGAAGCGATTGGCTGGAAATACCACAGAAGGGCTATTCTCCTCCTTTGCAGGTCTCTGGCAAAAATCCCTGAACATGATTGACAAAGCAGTTGGCCCAGGTGCCTGGCTTTCACGCAGCCTCGATTCTACCGGTATGGTCTCTTTGACGATGGGGTCACTACTTATCTTCCTGCTGTTATATCTGTTCTAGAAAGACTGTTCTGGCAACAACGGTTTTGCAAGTGTTTGATCTGGGTGTGTTGATGCTGCCCACCACGTATAATCACTGCTTATAACGATCAGCAGACAATCATGCGATTGTGAAAAAGTGTATTCGCAAGCCACACTACCTGGCTAGTGTGGCTACAACGCTACCGCTAACCCTCCTATCATTGCTAATAAGCAACGCTATGTATCGTCTTGCCACCAAGTAACCTGTACAGGTCAGGCATTTATACACTTTACGATATAGTGCCGTGGTGAAAATCATACATCTGACGTTTCCCACAAAATAAAGGGAAGCTCACTGTTAACGTCACCAAATAAAACATCAACAAAAACTGCCCTACCCCCATTGGAGCACCATAATAATGAAAGTATCCAGAACTCTGCTGGCTGTTGCCGTCGCATCGACACCACTAATGGCCAGCGCCGTTCAACTAGAAGACTACCTGGTTGCCAACAGTTCTTATGAAGACGCATTTGTTTCAGGCACATTAAACGCAATCGAACCCGCTGGTGACAGTGACGACGAACAGATCGGTTACACCTACTTTATCGCCGCCGACTATCAAAAGGTGTTCAGTACACTGCCGCGCTCCTGGAGCTACCTGATTGGCTTCAACGCCAATGGCAACAGACCAAACACTCAAACCGAAACAATTGACGACCCGGATTTTATGGTAGACCCGGCCAATCCGAATGCCCCTGTCGATACGATTGTGGTAGATACAGAAGAAAACAACGACTGGCAGCTAAGCCTTGAAGGTGTGGTTGATAACTACTTCCACCAATCACGCTATCCTGAGGCTTTCTGGTTTGGACAAGGCATTTACAGAACACAGGAAAGCCTGCCTGACGACGAGTTAGCTGCCACTGTCGGCCTGG
>CAYPDN010000113.1:0-10694 GCA_964409445.1 uncultured Granulosicoccaceae bacterium | reverse complement strand
GGGTTGATGGCGCAGGAATTACCGCAGCTGACTGATCGGAGTGCCGAGTCTCTTCGTGGTTTAAACAACGATACTAACGTCAAGTCGTTAGAGGTAGCTGACTTTAACGACGATGGTCTTGAAGAGGTAGTGATTGCAAGATTGGGTGCGACACCAGTGCTGCTCGTTAATGAGTCGGGCGTGCTCGCTAACAGAACAGATGTTTTTATTGAATCACCGGTTGCAGCTCGCAACAGCAACTATGCTGAAGCCTTTGATGCTAATGGAGACGATCTGCCTGATCTTGTTTTTGCAAGGCTTGATCGTGCTCCGTGGCTGCTTATCAACAGAGGTAATGATGCGTCGGGTGAATGGCTGGGCTTTGAGCCAGGTATCAGTCTTGACATGGCCAATAACAGTCTGGTGATTGAATCGGGTGATGTCACTGGTGATGGTGCAGCAGATCTTCTGGTTGTTGAGGTTGAGTTTGGTACAAACCAGTTGCTGGTAAATGATGGCAACGGAAATTTCACTGATCGGTCAGAGAGGCTTGGTGGCCTGGGCAGGCTGCAGCGTGGCCATTCAGCGCTGCTTGGTGATGCCGATGGAGATGATGACGTTGATATCATTTACATTGAATCAGATTTGTTTCTCTACGTTTACTATAACGACGGTGCGGGCAATTTCGATGATGCCCGTCGCTTGTCACTGCAGAATACGGATGGCTTTGCCTATATTTTTGGTGCGGCAGACTTTGATGGCGATGGTCGGTTTGATTTTCGTAACTACTCCAATACAGCGCCAATGGCGGCAATATCGACGACTATTGATAACAGTCTGGGTATTCCGGTATACCTGATCCGACAGGATGCGCCGATGACACGCGGCAATCGCAAACACGGCACTGTACATATGCGTGACATCGATGGTGATGGTGATACGGACTATGTGCTATCCAGTATGTTGCGTAATTTCGGCGGGCTTGAGAATACCTATGAAGGTATGCGTACCGAGGTTGTTATTAATGCCGGTGTAAATTCCGGCACTTTTATACCTTTCGCAGGAGAGGACTGGAGCCGCGATGAATCAATGGATGCCAGAATCACAGATGTTAACGGTGATGGCAATATGGATCTTTTTGTGGCTCACCAACGTCGCTACGGTGTGTACCTTAATAATGCACCCGCCAAAGTTGTAGAGCTCGAATCCGTCACTGCAACACCTTCTGAAGCAGGCGCTGCGGTAGCAATTGAAGTGGCACTTCAAACCGGTGTTGATGTTGAGTACCAATGGGACTACGGCGATGGCACAGTTGAAACGACGCAGCAACCGTCAAGCAACCATGTTTATCAGGAGCCAGGTCGTTATTTAATAAGTGTTACTGCGCGCAATGACACCGGCAGTGATCAGATCACAATGACACACCGTGTGCACGAGCCATTGATAGATGGTGATGCAATGTCTTCATCTTCAGTGAGAGTGGTTGGCAACCGCGTTTGGGTGGTAAATCCGGATCACAACACTGTATCTGTATTAGATTTAACTGTTGGTGCTTCAGTCGCTGAAATTCCTGTGGGTGGAAGTCCGGTAAATCTCGTTGTCCGCGGCTCAGAAATGTGGGTTACTGATAAAAGCACAGCAACTGTGTCTGTTATATCGATGTCGAGCCTTAGTGTTGTGGATGAAATTGAACTTCCGCGCGGTAGTCAGCCGCACGGTATTGTTGAAGGCGACGGATTTGTATACGTAGCGCTGGAAGGTACTGGTGAACTGATTAAGATTAACGGGCCGGCCCGGACTATTGTGGCTCGTGTAAACGTTGGTCAGCATCCAAGGCATCTCGCCATCAACGCAGATGGTAGTCGATTGTTTGCGTCGCGGTTTATTACCGCGCCACTTGTTGGTGAGAACTCGCGGCGGGTAAGTACTACTGGTAGCGGTGAAGTTGTTGTGGTTGGCACCACGCCGATGACAGTGGATGCTGTGATTGATCTGCCCTACAACGATGTTGAAGATACCGACAGCAGCGCACGCGGGATCCCTAATTATCTGATGGCTCCGGCTATGTCGCCTGACGGACTGCGCGCTTTTGTGCCAGCCAAGCTTGACAATATTTATCGCGGGTCAATGCGTGACGGCAATGCGCGCGAGCACAACAAGCTGGTGCGCAGCATGATGGCGATCATTGATCTCACCGCAGATGCAGAGCTTTTATCAAGTCGGATCGATTTTGATAACAACAGCCCTCCAACCGCCGTAACTGTAGGTCCAACCGGTAACTATCTATTCGTTGTGCATGAAGCCAGCAGGTTTCTGGAAGTGCTGGATACCTACAGTGGTGAAATTCTGTTTTCAACCGAATTAGGTTTTGCACCTCAGGGTTTGGCTTTGTCTGCAGATGCCAGGCGTCTCGTTGTTGATAACATGCTGTCGCGTTCGGTATCTGTTTATAACATCAGTGATTTGATGAGTGGTGCCAGTGACAATTTAGAACTTGAGCTTGAGATCAGCACGGTAAGTCGGGAGGTTCTTAATAGCCAGGTACTGCTCGGCAAACAGTTGTTCCATGATGCGCAGGATGCAGCCCTTACTGGTCAAAAGTATATTAGCTGCGCGGTATGTCATTCAGAAGGTGGGCATGATGGTCGCACCTGGGATTTTTCCGATGCAGGTGAAGGACTACGCAATACTATTGATCTGCGTGGCAGAGCTGGTCTCGGTCATGGCAATGTTCACTGGACTGCAAATTTCGATGAGATACACGACTTTGAAAATGATATCAGAGAGATTTTTGATGGTACGGGTCTGTTAACGGACGAAGACTATGACCGAACGCTGGGTACACTGGATGCAGCAAATCCGAAAGCAGGATTAAGTGAGCGCCTTGACGCACTGGCAGCTTACGTTACATCGCTGGATACTTTTCCTGCAAGCCCGCATCGTGCTAGTGCATCACAAAGAACTGTAGCGGCTGAACGTGGCTACAGCGTATTCAGAAATGCAAGATGTGCCAGTTGTCATGAGGGTGTAGCGTTTACTGACAGTCCGCGTCAGCAGTTTCATAACATAGGAACTGTGGACGCAGATACAGGCGGCCGACTGGGACAAGCTCTGGTTGGCAACGGATTGGATACACCGACTCTGCGTGGCTTGTGGAACGGTAGTCCGTACCTTCACGATGGCTCAGCACCTGACCTTGAATCAGCGGTAAGAGCTCACAGGTCAGCAGAGGTTGGTTTTGACGTCACCCGATTAAGTGCTGGTGAGATGAGTGATTTGGTTGCCTATCTGTTGCAAATAGATGGTGATGAAGCAGTGGCAACTTCTATACTGGACAACGATGGCGACGGCATATTGAACTCAGTAGATGATGACGACGACAACGATTCCGTGCCGGACTCTCAAGACAGTTTTGCCTTTGATCCAACTGAAAGTCGAGACACAGATGCAGATGGCACTGGCGACAACGCAGACATCGATGACGACAATGACGGCATTCCCGATCAAATAGAAAATTCCGCCGCTGCGGATATCGATGGCGATGGTATTGCCAATCGAATTGATCTTGACAGTGATGGCGATACCCTGCCTGATATTGTCGAGGCGGGTGGCATAGACGCAAATAGCGACGCGCGGATTGACAGAGCAAGTGCTGAGGGTAGCCTTTTGAACCTGCCGGATACTGATGGCGATGGTCTGCCGGACTTGTATGATCTTGAAAGCAGCAATCCATCAAATGCCGGAACCGGTCCTTTCGATATCGAGTCCGGTCGCTGGCAAGCGCTCGACACAGATAACAATGGCGTGCTCGACAACCGCGACGCAGGTTTTGTTGATAATAATAACGATGGCACTGACGACAGAACTGTCGCTACGGCCGGGTTCAAAACCGGTGGTGGAGCATTATCTCCGGCAGGGTTGTTGTTACTGTTGTGCCTTGTTTATCTGATGTGGGGTAGTTTCACGCGACGCAGTTTCTGCCTTCTTAGAGCAACCTAAGCGCAACTTAAGAAGCACCGAGCCGCATTACAACTTTGTGTCTCTGCGGCATGGCTGAGTGTAGGTTACACTGGCCCTTTAACAGACTGCGCACAAACATTGAATACACTTCGCCTTGCGTTGATCCTGGTGTTGACCACGATCCTGACCAGTGCCTGTGATTACCTGTTCCAACCGGATCCTGGAATCGGTAAGGCAGTTAAATGGTCTGCGTTACCGAACTTCCGCAACGACAACCTGCAACAGGCTTGGCTGGCGATAGATCAGCAGTGCCCAAGAATGAATCGACGCGAAGAAACCTGGATTCCTCTTTGTGCCAAAGTCGCCTCAATGGAAGATCCTACCGACAGTGACATTCGTCAGTTTCTTCAGGCGAACTTCAAACCGCATGCAATCCATGCGGAGCGTGGTAAAACGGAAGGGTTGATCACCGGTTACTATGAACCTCTGTTAAAGGGTAGTCTCACGCGTACAGATAAATACGCGTACCCGGTGTATTCACCTCCGGAAGAAATGCTGACGATAGAACTTGCGGATGTGTATCCTTCGTTGAAAGGTATGCGACTGCGAGGTCGACTTGATGGCAACAAGATCGTACCTTACTTACCGCGCTCCGCTATCGACGGAGGAGAGCAACCGCTGGCCGGCAACGAATTGCTGTGGATCGACGATCCGTACGGTTCTTTTTTTGTTCAGATTCAGGGCTCCGGTCGCGTGCAGTTAGAAGATGGCAGCATAATGGGGCTCGATTATGCTGATCAGAATGGACATCCGTATTTTGCGATAGGTAAAAAGCTGGTCGAGTTAAACGAGATACCACTGGCGGAAGTCAGTTTGTTTTCCATTAGAAAATGGCTGCAGGACAACCCGTCACGCGCAGATGAAGTTCTAAATACCAACGCCAGTTATGTATTTTTTAGTCTGCGTGAAGATTCTCAGGAAGCAGCAAGGGGGTCTCTTAATGTTCCGTTAACGGAAGAGCGCAGTCTTGCGGTCGATAAATCAGTCATTCCTCTGGGCACTTTGGTGTGGCTTGATACCACGCTTCCCGACGGGTCAGATTTTCAGCGATTGATGGTTGCCCAGGATACCGGCGGTGCAATAGCCGGGCATATACGCGCAGATGTTTTTTTTGGTGCCGGAGATCGTGCGGAGCGTCTGGCCGGTGAAATGAAACAGCAGGGTAGTCTATTTGCATTGTTGCCGAAAGCATCGGCAGATAATTAAGTGCTCCGTTTTAGCGGAGGTTATTGAAAAACGGCAAATTGAACCATAGGTTTAGAGTAGCGCTAAAATTATTTTGCGTGCTGTGAGATAAACAAGCACGCCGTCACGGGAGGGTAAGTATGTTCGAAGAAATGGGTTTGGCTCTGTTGGTTGGTGCGGCAATTCTACTATTGTTGTTCCTGAAGTCTTTTATTCGCATCGTGCCGCAAAACGAAGCATTTGTTGTAGAGCGTCTGGGTAAATATAACCGTACTTTGCTGGCGGGTTTTCATATCACCATTCCGGTTCTTGAACGTGTTGCCTACAGGCACTCGCTAAAAGAGTATGCGGTGGATGTTGCATCACAACAGGCGATCACCCGAGACAATGTAGCGCTTGGTATTGACGGGGTATTGTATTTAAAAATTATGGACCCGAAAGCTGCATCTTACGGGGTGGAGAATCTACAGTTCGCAATAACCCAGTTGGCGCAAACCAGTATGCGTGCAGAGATAGGTAAGCTATCTCTGGATGATACGTTTGAGTCACGAGAAAACATCAACGCGCAGGTAACGCATGCCATTGATGAAGCCTCCGAAGTTTGGGGCACTAAAGTTTTACGCTATGAAGTAAAAGACATAACACCACCCGCTACTATTCTCGAAGAGATGGAAAAACAAATGGGTGCAGAAAGAGAGCGACGAGTAGCTGTCACAACCTCAGAAGGGTATCGGCAGGCACAAATTAATCAGGCCGAAGGTGACAGACAGGCACAGATACTACGGGCACAAGGTACCGCGGAAGCGCTGACTATCGAGGCCACCGCAAGAGGTGAGGCCATTCGTACCATCTCTGCGGCAATTAACACGGAAGGTGGATCAGCAGCGGTAGCGCAACAACTTGCAGAGCAATACGTCACAGCGTTCGATAAACTGGCCCGAGAAGGAACTGTAGCGTTGCTGCCTGGCGACGGTAATGATGTCGCTGGCATGGTAGCCAAAGCCTACACGGCGTTTGATTCGTTAAAAAGCAAAGTCGATGCATCGAAAACCCCCGGAGTGAGCTAATGAATCCGTTCTGGTTGTTTTTAGTTGCCGGTGTAAGCCTGCTTGCGGTAGAGATGCTGGTGTTTCAGTTCACTACTTTTTGGTTGTTTTTTATCGGACTCGGTGCGCTGGTAGCAGCGGCGTTTGCATGGGTTTCTGCGGATGCTACTTTTTTATTAACAACACTGGTATTTGTATTGGCCTCTGTCGTTATAACAGCGGTGTTATTTGCACCGTTAAGGAAATGGCAAAAACAACCTTCCGGAATCTCCGGTAACAACGCAATAGGTCAGAAAGTAGTTGTTAAAGATAGTATCAGCAGGGATACGCCGGGGGTTGTAGTCTGGTCCGGCAGCGACTGGCAGGCAGAGTTGGTTGAAGGGCAACAAGACGATATTGCCGTCGGTGCAACTGCACATGTTGTCCGGGTTGAGGGTATCCGACTGATCGTATCGAGTAGCTGAATTTTCAATAAATCTAAAATACTCGAGCGCACTTCGCAAAACGTTGTGGAATAAAATATGCTTGCATGATACGTGAGTAATCAAGTATATTGCAGCTATGAATAAGCAAAAATCTGAGTTTGTATTCGCGCTTCTGGCGGCGTCCAGCAGGATCGAGCGCCGGTTTGATCGCATCCTTTCAGCGATTAGAGGTGTTAGCTTTACTGAATACTTCCTGCTGAAGCGTCTGAAAGAACAGCCAAACGGTACTGCTGCCCGTGTTGATTTAGCAGCCGCTGTGCATCTAACACCGTCGGCTGTTACCAGGGCCTTAAAACCACTGGAGAAAACAGGTTACGTGACGTCGCAAAAGAACGAGCGTGATGCTCGTCAGACGGTTGCAAAACTTACTGCCGCTGGTGAAGAGCTGTTGCGTGACGTGGATGCGGTGATCGGGGATGAAATATCAGCCTGGGCTATTCCGGTTTCTGATGCCAAATCCTTCACTTCAGCGCTGGATGCTATCGGATCCACACGGCGTTAGCAGATCTCGTTAGAGGTTGCCTTCACTAAATACATCGAATAGCCGCTGTGTTGCCAATAGTCAAAGTAGCTGATCAGGTATGCCGTTCTCTTAAGGATGGTAACGTCGTACTGCAGGCTGAACCGGGTGCCGGTAAAAGTACCGGACTGCCGCTTGTGATTCTTGATGCAGGCATCAGCGGTAAAATCCTGATGCTTGAACCACGCAGACTGGCAGCCCTTAATGTTGCGTCGCGTCTTGCATCGCAATTGGGTGAGCCCCTCGGACAACGCATTGGTTTACGTATGCGCGGTCGTACCGTGTCATCTAAAAACACTCAGCTTGAAGTGGTGACTGAAGGTGTGCTGACCCGAATTTTGCAAAGCAACCCGCTGCTCGATGGTATTTCGTTAGTTATCTTTGATGAATTTCACGAGCGCAGTCTGCACGCTGATCTGGGGCTGGCACTTTGTCTCGATGTACAGCGTGAGGTGAGGGAAGACCTCCGACTGTTGTTGATGTCTGCAACACTTGACGGTGATGCGCTATGTTCGCATCTCGGTGTACGTACGCCCGTGAGTTGTGAGGTTCGGCAACATCCGGTGGAGATCAAATGGCACAGCCCTGGTCGTCGCGATTGGTTGCAGGCGGCAGCGCAACTCACTGTTAAAGTCTTAAACGATCATAGTGGAGATGTGCTGGTCTTTCTGCCTGGAGTGGCAGAAATTGAAAAGGTCGCTCGTCTTTTGAGTGACAAACTACCGTCTAACGCTACGTTACATCGTCTGCATCGCGGGGTGAATACGCAGGCGCAGGAGGCAGCTACAGCTGCCAATACAGATACTGAAAATAATCGTCGCGTTATCCTGAGCACTAGTATTGCTGAAACCTCGTTAACTATTGACGGTGTCAGTATCGTTATCGATTCTGGTGTTGAAAGGCGATCGCGGCTGGATACCTCTTCCGGTATAGAGCGCCTTGAAACAGTGATGGCAAGCAAAGCAAGTGCAACTCAGCGTGCCGGTCGTGCGGGGCGAACCAAAGCTGGTGTTTGTTATCGTTTGTGGTCAGAAGAATCCCACGCGACGCGTGCTGCCAATTGGCAGGCCGAAATTCTGCGTGCGGATTTATCGTCCCTGTTGGTGGAAGCAGGGCAGTGGGGAGTTGCTAATGTAAATACGTTGCCGTGGATAGAAGCACCTCCGAATAGTGCCGTTGAAAATGCGAAGTCACTATTAAGCTTGTTGAACATTTGGGGTGAAGAAGGCCTTACTGCCCATGGTCGGTCGGTAGCCGAGTTACCGGTTGATCCGCGCCTTGGTCATATGTTGCTGTGGGCTGCAGAAAAAGGTGCTGCAACTCAGGCGGCAAGGCTTGCCGCATTACTTGAAGACATACCGCGTCAAAGTAATGCGGATTTATCAGCGGTGTTAAGCAGGCTTTCATCTTCACACAAGCGAAGAGCAGATCAGCTGGCAGCTATGCTCCAGGTAACTGGTGTGCAAAGCGAGATTGATCCTGCGGTGCTTTTGGCCAGGGCTTATCCTGATCGCATTGCTAAACGCCGGTCTGGTGGTCCGTCAACACATGATGTGCGTTACCAGTTAGCTGGCGGATCCGGTGCGGTTTTGCATGAGAATGATCCGTTAACGCAAAGCGAGTACATTGTGGTCGCAAGTCTTGGAGGCAGCGGCAAGGAGGCGCGTATATTCTCCGCAATATCTCTCGATCTTGCACAGTTGCTTGATTGGTGTGGGGACCTGTGCCAGACACGTGATGTTGTTCAATGGGATGACAAACAGGAACGTGTAATAGCCGAGCAGCAGCAGCTTGTTGGTGCACTGGTTATACAAAGCAAAAAGATTACTGACATCGACAGCGACTTGCGTGCCGCAGCGTTAATTAACGGCGTTCGCAGGAAGGGGCTTAATTGTCTTAACTGGACTGAAGATACCAGGGAGTGGCGGGCCCGCGTGCTGCGGATGCGGTTATTGCAAGGTGAAGACACTTCGTATCCATTGGTAGATGATGAAACCTTGCTGGCCGAGCTTGAAACCTGGTTGCAGCCGTACTTAACCAATGTATCGAGCTTAAAAGCAGTCAGGCAGATTGATCTAATGTCTGTACTCAGTTCTTTGATCGATTATTCGCAACAACAAAAAATGGATAACTGGCTGCCCACGACTTATAAGGTGCCGAGTGGTGCGCAACACAAGCTGCGTTATAGCGACGATGGCAATCCCGTACTGGCAGTGAAACTACAGGAAATGTTTGGTTGTCGTGAAAATCCAAGTGTCGCAGAGGGTCGTCTTCCATTAAAAGTAGAGTTGTTATCACCGGCACGCAGGCCGGTGCAGGTTACAGAAGATCTGGGTAATTTCTGGCACAATAGTTACCCTGAAGTGAAAAAGGATTTGGCTGGCAGGTACCCGAAACATCCATGGCCTGATGATCCGTTAAACGCGACAGCGACCGCGTACACAAAACCTCGAAAGCGTAAGTAGTAGCCTTAAGCAATATTGGTTACGTATAGTAAAAAACTAAAGGGTAAAGCTATGCAGCTGCAGGGAAAAACAACAGTAATTACCGGGGCTGCAAAAGGTATTGGCGCGGCACTGGCTGTTCGCTTTGCCGAGGAAGGCGCGCATGTTGTGGTGGCAGATACAGATGTTGAACCGCTCGAGTCGTTGGCTAAAAGTATAGATGGTGTGGCTGTTGCCTGCGATGTCACCTGCGAGCAGGATATTCATGCGGCGGTTGCCGCAGCGGAAGACCGTTACGGACCTGTTGATCTGTTTTGCTCAAACGCCGGTTTAATTATGGATGAACCGGATCATGCTGCTTCAGCCAGTGATGACGCATGGCAGCGATGTTGGCAAATCCATGTTATGGCTCATGTTTATGCTGCCAGAGCAGTGTTGCCGTCAATGATTGAACGGGGTGATGGTTACTTGCTGAATATGTGCTCGGCTGCTGGATTGTTAAATCAAATAGGCAATGCTGCATACTCAACGACCAAACATGCCGCAGTGGGACTTGCTGAGTCCATTGCTATAACTCATAAGCATCAGGGTATTAAAGTTTCAGTTATCTGTCCCCAGTATGTTGCAACACCGTTGCTTGGTTATAGCGATGTTGAAGCGACTGATCTGCCAGCTGGTACCATCACTGCTCAGGAAGTTGCAGAGTCAGTAGTTGAAGGGCTTGCGCGTGAGACGTTTTTAATTCTGCCGCACCCTGATGTTGCAAAGTACATCCAGTTTAAGTCTGCAGATTACGACAAATGGCTGAACAGTATGGTCAGGCTTAGAGCAAAGATTGTCGATGAGTTGGGGAGTGTGGATATCATGGAAATACATAGAGTAATCTGACGTGGTCCGGATTGGGTGTACCATATCTCCATCAACACATCATAGAATCTTACCTTGTACATTGCTCTGGAGTATTGATGGCAGTATCGCCAGGTGTACCTGAGTGATTGCCAGGTACCGCAGGCAG